>JBAXXF010000098.1:0-5613 GCA_037128035.1 bacterium
CTCTTCTTATTACCTTATCCCTGGTCTTGTTGTTCCCAGTTATCTTGAATTTACCAAAATAGACCTGCCTACCCTTGTCCACTTCAAATACTAGGTCGACCTTTTTTGTGTCCTCATGATAAGTAGGAACGGGCACAACGTTGGTGAAGGCATAGCCCTTATCTCCGTACATATTCTGGTAGGTTATTATCTGTTCCCTTACCATCATGGAGTTATAGAGGTCGCCTTCCTGTATCTTCATTGCTTCTTTAAGTTCTTCGTCAGTAAAGAGGACATCATCAGACTTGGCACTTACGTCACCAAATTCATATTTTTCACCTTCCTCTACGGTGTAGGTAAGGTATATCCATTTTTTATCTGGTGTAACATGCGTTATAGGACCGAACACTTGGACGTGAGGAAAACCTTTGGTGGTGTAGTAGTAGCCTATTCTTTCCCTATCTATATCGACTATACTTTCCCTGTAATTTCCGGAGCCGGAGAACCAACTAAAAGTGCCTTGCTCCTTTGTCTCCAATATTGGCCTTAGTTGTTCATCAGGGATGTTCTTGTTGCCAAGTATAGTTATCTTATTGACCTTGATCTTTGAGTTCTCTGAGATCTTGAACGCAAGTTCAAGATAGTTTTCCTGAAGTTCAGCCTCCGCATCTTTTGGGGCCGGACGCAGGTCCTCTTTTATGCTTACCAGGTAGAAACCTTTCTCTTCATAATATTTGACCAGTTTAGCCTTTGCTTTCTTTACGTCTGTGATGTTAAGGACGGTATAAGGTTTGATATCGACCTGTTTTTTTAGGTCATCAGTTTCTACGTCACTGTTGCCCTCAAAAACGATAGAACTTACTATCGGTTTTTCCTTTAGATCAAATATAAGCTCCAGACCGTTGTCCGTGTTCTGATAGACGTCAACGTTGTCAAAGTAACCAAGACTGAACACGTTATCTATGTCTGCCTTGACCAGGTCCTCATTGAACTGGGAGCCTTCCTTCTCTATAAGCTTACCTCTGACCGCATCAGAAGTTATCTTCTTGTTACCACGAATGGTAATTTTAGATATAGTCTCAGCGCTCAGGGAAAAGGCCATGATCGCGATTATGTTTAGTAGAAGTATCTTACGCATGTTTTAATATAACACTTTACGTGTTTAAAATTCCCCTTCAAAGGTCTTACTTAAAATAAATTCTTAAAATTCTTACGATAGAAAGATGGAAATATCAATAACAAAGACTGATAGACAAAAGCTTTTTAACCTTGCTTTCTATGTCCGACGCTCTTGTTATTTCCGTGACCATTGCAACGGCGGCAGGATCATATTTTAGTAAAGCTGGTATGTTCTCTTCTTTGATGCCACCCATAAAAGTAAAAGGGACCTTCACATATGGGAGTATCAGTTCTATTCCTTCAGCACCTAAGGCTTTAGCATGAGCTTTAGTCTGCGTAGGGAACACAGGTCCTATGTTTATATAGTCAGCGCCATCCTCTTGAGCAGCAATAGCCTCGTGAATATTGTGGGTTGACACTCCTATTATGAGATCATTCCCTAATAGCTTCCTTGCGTCCTTGATAGGCATGTCATCCTGTCCAAGGTGTACGCCATCGGCGTTAACGGCCAGTGCAACATCAACATCATCATTAAGTATAAAAACAGCGCCATATTGATCTGCTAATTTACGTGCCATCTTGGCTGTTTCCAAGAGCTGCTCTCTTGCAAAGGCCTTTTCCCTTAACTGGAACAGTTTTCCCCCAGCTTTTAAAAATCTCTCTAAGACTTCCATTACCGGCAGCGTTGAGAATTCTGAGGATGTCACTAAGTAGAGACCCGCTTTGCTTAATGTCCTCAGACTATCTTGCTTATTCATATCTGAACCCTGTATCCCAGTCCTTGAAAACTGGATCATAACCATATTGGGAAAGTTTTTTAGCTATCTCGCCTGGGCTCCTGTCATCTGATATCTCAAATTGTTTTCCAGTTCCATCGTCGTGAGAATACCCAAGAGGATTGGTCCGCGATCCTGCGCTTATCTGGTTAACACCATAGAATATCGCTTTATCCCTGAATGCGGAGGACTCCCTTGTTGATAGCACCAGATTGGAATCAGGTAGAAAGACCCTCAGCACTGATATCACATGCAAAAGTTCTTCATCCTCGACAGGGCATGGAGGCTGAAAGCCACCCTCAGAGGGACGTATCCTTGGGAAAGAAACAGAGACAGATGACTGCCAATATTTTTTTTCAAGATATCTTGCATGGAGCGTTGTAAAAAAAGCCTCCGTTTTAAAATCACTAAGTCCAAGGAGTGTCCCAACTCCTAAGGACCTCATTTTTGCAAGACCCGCCCTATCAAGCGTGTCTAGGCGATTGTCCATATCTGTCTTGGGACCAGCAAGATGGAACTTCGCATACTTTTCAGGATCATATGTCTCTTGGTAACATGTAACACCATCTATTCCGGAATCAAAAAGTTGTTTATATTCTTCTGTCTTTAGAGGTGCTACCTCCACTGTTACGCTTGAAAATGTTTTTGAAAGTAGAGAAGAGATGCTCTTTAGATAATCCAAGCCAACGCTCTTTAGGCTTTCGCCTGCTACCACTAACAGGTTGTCTATCCCCATGGACTTTATTATCTTTGCCTCTGCAAGGACCTCGTCTATCGTCAGGGTCGTCCTGTTTATGACATTCGATGAGTTGAAGCCGCAATATGCACACTTATTGGTACATTCATTAGAAACGTAAACAGGAGCGTAGAACCTTATAACTTTTCCATGACGCTGTAGCGTGACATTGTATGCGGTCTCTCTTATATGGTCCGTAAAAGCCATAGAATCTGCATTCAACATCAGAAGGAGCTCTTCCTTAGTAATGCGTTCAAGTCTAGAAGCCTTGGACAGTATCGAGAGTATCTTCTCTTTTGTGGGCTTGGCCGCTTCTATGGAGGCTTTGACATGGTTAAACGCTGTATTTTTGACATCCTGGCTAAACATGACAACACTAATATTCCCTAAAAAATATTTGTGCAATATGATATATGGGGAGCTTATGAAAAACATGAAAAAAACAATTATCCTACTAATTCTCTTCAGTTTGTCTTCTTACGCATTTGCTCAAACAGCAAAGAAGACCAGCACCAAAAAGTTCCTAAAGGCTAAAAGCCATTATAAAGCAGTAGCAAAGGACACTCAGAAGTTAGAAAAAGCACTTTCTGAAACAGGTATAAAGGAACCAGTCCAAGTCGACGAAGCAGTGATGGAGGAAGCCCCTCCCGTCGCTGAGGTCGTAGTTGTAGAGCCGACACCTGTTAAAGAGGAAGCCCCTGCACCCGTGTTTCAAGAAGAACATAGAGGCTGGCTCTTAACACTTAAGACAGATGCCAATCTAAGTATCCTAAGGGTCAATGATCAATTCAAGAGAGAGCTCAAATTAGGGTCTAACCTGGGTATAAGTGGCTACTCTGAATTGGGCTATAGATTTGGCAGGCACTTTGCCTTGGTCGCTGACTACTCCATAGACAGAGTTAAGTTCGATAATTTTGGTACATATACAGTAACACAGTCCAGCGCATACTTAATGTCTGGCAGATTGGGACCACGATTCTATCTAACTAATAGATTTAGCATAGAAGTACTTGCAGGATTAAGACAACACTACACCGGCTATGCAACCAGCACGACCAAGATAACCGTTCAAAAATTCGATCACGGTTCAGTGACCCTTGGGTTTGATTACGCTCTGGTAAAAGCGGAGAACTTCTTATTAACTGGAAGAACTGATCTGGATTTTTTCCTACCTGTGACCGTAACTGGTTGGAAAACCAACTTGGGCATGGGTGCTACAACGGAATTACGTTTTGGAGTACCTATCACAGAAAAGAACTCGTTCTTTCTTAACATAGGCGGCGGATATCTGAACTTAAAGCCTACAATAGCGACTCAGTATGATATCGTAGGATCTGCTGGCGTAGGATTTATTCACGAAAATTAGATCAGGCATTTATTACAGGACTTGATGCATTTGCAGTAAAGGTCATCTCTGCAAGTCCGGCCAAGTATGCCCTTCTTCCGGCTATTACACCCTCAGAAAAAGCACGGGCCATTTGAGCTGGATTACCGGCAACCGCTATAGCTGTGTTAACAAGCACAGCATCTGCGCCTATCTCCATTGCAAGACTGGCATCGGATGGGGCCCCTAGACCAGCATCAACGACTACAGGGATATTGCTCTGCTCTATTATTATCTTTATCGAATCTATCGTCTTTATGCCTCTGTTGGAACCTATAGGTGAGCCAAGTGGCATCACCGCAGCACAACCTACATCTTCAAGACGCTTTGCAAGAATAGGATCTGCGTTTATGTATGGAAGTACGATAAAGCCCTCTTTAACAAGGATCTCTGCCGCTTTTAAGGTCTCTACAGCATCTGGCAGTAAATACCTTGGTTCAGGTGTTATCTCCAGCTTAAGCCAATTGCCGCAGCCTGCAGCCCTAGCTATTTTTGCTACACGGACAGCCTCTTCTGCATTCCTTGCACCACTTGTGTTAGGTAGAAGGAGTTGAGTACTCCTATCTATGGCAGAAATAATGCCTTCGCTTGTATCGTTAAGATCAACTCTCCTTAGAGCCACTGTTATTATTTCCGCTCCGCTGGCGGCTATTGAGTCCCTGAGACTTTGTGTGGAAGGGAATTTACCAGTCCCTATAAAAAGACGGCTCTTGAATGTCCTATCTGCTATTTTTAAGATGTCGTTCATCAAGTTATTAACCGCCTCCGACTATTCTGATCAATTCTATTTTGGAACCATCGGATAAGCTTCTGTTAGAGAAGTCCTTGCTATTCAAAACATCACCATCAAGCTCTGCTACGACGCCAGTGCATGACATATTAAGCTTCTGTAAAAGGTCATTGATCGTAAGACCAGCGCAATCAAAAGAATGTTCCTTGTCATTCACATAGATCTTCATTTGTAACTTCTACCTCCATTGTTCTTGCCAAAAAGCATTATATTATTGAGTGTACCCTCAACAAAGAAAGCAGCCTTAAAACAAGCTGAGATAAAATCCTCTCCCTGTGCAAGATATGATGCAAGGGCAGAAGAGAATGTACATCCCGTTCCGTGCTTTAAATGCGATGGAATGTCTATATAGGTCCCTATCCTGTGTTTTAATTCAAGTCCGTCGTAAAAGATATCCTCTACCTTACCTGCTGATTCACTTGATGAGTATTCAACATCACCACCTGTCATCGCTACTTTACATCTAAAAGTACGCTGTAACATACGTGCCAATTCTTTCCTGTTGATATTCTCTGCATCAATAAAACCTGCTGCGTTCAGAATGGTAACAGCCTCTTTGTGGTTTGGGGTCACGACATCAACTGTCGTTAGGAGCTTTTCTAGGATAAGCTTTGTAAGGTCCTCGTCCCAAAAATTAAAATTCGTTGAGGAAGATATAACAGGGTCCAAGACCACCATACCGTGCTTATACTTTTGTATGCATTCACAGATCTTTTCCACCTGAAATCTTTCTGTGATAAGTCCTATCTTTACAGCGGCTATGCTTTGAGTGCTAAAGATGTTCTCAAGCGTTTCTTCAAAGTATCCCTGATCAACTGCTTTCAAACTT
>JBAXXF010000099.1:0-5550 GCA_037128035.1 bacterium
ATTTTATACAGCTCTCCAACATTTTAATAGCATCCCTGAGTTCCTTATCCATTTTAGTGAATTCATCAAGTTTGCCTTTTTCCTTCTCAATTACTTCAGGGCCTGCCTTTGCCAAAAATCCTTCATTCTTTAGTTTGGCACTGGTCATATTAAGGTTAACCGCAACAGGCTCTAATTTTTTCTTTAACCTTTCCTTTTCTTTTTCAAAATCAATGAATTCCTTGGCTGGAAGGTATATCTCTACGTCAGGTATAACTGCTCTTATGCACCCTGCAAGATCTATCCCTTTAGTATCCTTTTCCACTTTCAATGATTTAAGTGTGGCTAACTTCAACAGTGGCCCAGAAAGATCATTTATAAGTTTTGAATACTTTGCACTAACGACTATCACGTCGTTCTTTGCGTTAATACCGTAAATGGTCTTTATATGCCTGATACTGCTTACCAATTCCTGTATCGTATTAAGGTCATTCTCTATTTCTTTATCTATCAATTTCTCATTGGCTTCCGGATACGTATCCAACATTATGGTCTCTTTATCCTTTAGTGGATTTTCTTGAAATAGCTTTTCTGTAATGAACGGCGCTATAGGATGCATAAGCTTCAAAAATTCCCTGTGGACGTAAAGAAGCACATACTTTGTCTCTCCGGCTGAAGCTTCATCTGCCAACATAGGTTTAGAGAACTCTATGTACCAGTCACAGAACTCATGCCAGAAAAACTTGTAAAGTGATTCAGAGACATCGTTCAGTTCATAGACATCGAATTTCTTATTAACTACGTCACTGACACTATTTAGACGAGAGATTATCCATTTATTGAGAGGGTATTTTAATTTCTTTATATCGCATTTTGTATCGTAGCCCTGCGCGTTGATGAAAACGAATTTTGTAGCCTGCCATACTTTATTCATAAAGTGGCTGTAGCCTTCTATGGAATTCTCAGAAAGTTTTATATCCCTTGCACGGCCTGCCATTGATGCTAGTGTGAACCTTAGTGTGTCCACGCCGTATTTATCTGTTACCAGTAGTGGATCTATAACGTTCCCTCGGGTCTTGCTCATCTTCTGTCCCTTTTCATCCCTTATCATTGCATGATACAGAACTTCTCTGAACGGGACATCGTCCATGAACTCAAGACCGAACATGATCATCCTGGAAACCCAGAAGAATATTATATCAAAACCTGTCTCCATTAATGAGTTCGGATAAAAGGTCTTTAGTGCATCTGTCTTTTCTGGCCAGCCTGGAGCTACAAAAGGCCAAAGAGCGGCGCTAAACCAGGTATCAAGGACGTCGTTCTCCTGATAGTAATCTGGGCAGCCACAATTGCATGGTTTAACAGGATGATGTTCGCTTACAACATAGGCCTTGCAGTCATTGCAATACCAAACAGGTATCCTATGTCCCCACCATAATTGACGAGAAATACACCAGTCCCTTATATTCTCCAACCATCTGTAATAGGTCTCTTCCCACCAGCCTTTTGGATAGAACTTTATTTTTTCTTCTTTAACAGCATCTATAGCACGCTTTGCCATGCCTTCCATCTTTATGAACCATTGATGACTGATAAGAGGCTCAAGGACCGTCTCACATCTACTGCACTTGGATATCGTCATTGCATAATCTTCTATCTTTTCTAAGGCGTTCCTGTTCTCCAGTTCTACAAGTACCTTTTCCCTTGCTTCTTTTACGCCAAGGCCTTTGAACTGAACAGCATTGTTGTTCATCTTACCGTTCTTATCTATAACAGTTATAGCCTCTAATTTGTGCTTCTGTCCTATCTCATAATCGTTAAAATCATGCGCCGGCGTTATCTTTAAACAGCCAGTACCGAACGTCATATCTACGTATTCATCCAAAATGATAGGAACTTCTCTTTCAACAAAAGGTATTATTACCTTTTTGCCGTGAAGATGTTTGAACCTATCGTCATTTGGGTTTACAGCTACAGCGGTATCGCCTAGCAATGTTTCAGGACGTGTGGTAGCTACCGTGACATATTGTGATGGATCGCCCTTAACAAAATATTTCATGTAATAGAGCTTTCCCTTTGCAGGGCTCTGCTCTACTTCAAGATCACTTAGTGCTGTACTACATCTTGAGCACCAGGAGATCAGTCTTTCTCCTCTATATATCAAACCTTTTTCATGAAGCTTTAAAAAGACGGTGTTAACTGCCTTGCTGAACTTTTCATCCAAGGTGAACCTTTCACGTTCCCAATCAAGGGATGCACCCATCTTTTTTGTCTGATTAGCTATTATGCCGTGGTGCCTTTCCTTTACTTCCCATATTTTCTCTACGAATTTTTCTCTTCCAAGGTCATGACGAGATTTGCCTTCTTTCATCAATTCCCTTTCTACGACCATCTGTGTCGCAATACCTGCGTGATCAGTGCCAGGGAACCACACAGTGTTATATCCCTGCATCCTTTTCCTTCTTACTATTGAGTCTTGGATGGTAAGAACAAGTGCATGCCCCATGTGAAGGGCTCCCGTAACGTTTGGAGGAGGAAGTACTATAGAGAATGGCGGCTTTGACGACTTATCATCCCCATGGAAATAGCCTTTGCTCTCCCATTCCTTATATATCTCTTTCTCGAACTCTTGTGGTGTATACTTGGCTGACAGGTCCATTGATCTTCCTCCGGACTTTTTTTATAACACATTATGTATAAGCTTTCTACCGTTTAGAGGCTAGCTCTTTGACTATTGTCAAAGTGCCTAGGATGTCCTTAGCGTTGTGATCTAGGAGGGGCATTATTTGGAGTTCTAGATTACGCTTGGTTTTGGAGGAAACCTTGAACTCCCCCTTGAATGATAACAAAGGCTTTTTGACGTCACCAAGGCTCACCTTGGAGAGGGCATCCTTCCAACCATCGACCATTCTCATGAACGGAAGGTCCGCCACATCCACATCAACTATATTAGCTTTTTTTATTTTCCACATTTTCTCAAATTCAGCGTTAATAAAACTTACCTTAAGCATACTATCAGTGACCATTACAGGTACATTTATAGAATTAAGTATAGAGGTAGTATACGTCGCTATTATTTTCTGTCTGGCGTTGTCGTTCTCAAGGAAAGAGATCCTGTTAACATAACCGGCAGAATCATCATGCACCGTCTTTGCAAGTTTAGTGATCTTATCAGCTAGGTCAAAAAGCTCGGCTTCATCGACTATAGGGATATTATTAGAAACATCATCAGGATCGAACTGATCCCCCCTTATCCTAGCTGCTGAGTTTGCGACCTTGAAGATATAATCAGAGATCTTCTTGCTATACATTATCATCGCTATAAGAGCGGTCAAATAAACTAACCATAGAGTAAAAAGGAGCATTATTACCCTGTTAAAATAATGATGTATACTAACAGACCCCATTACGATCCTCTCGTCCACCGAGTCAGCTAGAACATTGACATTCGTGATAATGGAGGATTCTGAGTCCTTAATTATCGTAAAGAACTTGTTTATATTGATGAACTCTTGGTTCTTCTCCTGGTTCCCAGAGGCAAAGGCCTCCACTATAGCGCTTGCCGCAAGGTTGTAATCCCTAAAGGACTTTAGCATGACGTCCATGCTATCAACGTATTTTTTGCTCTCAGCATCCGAGTTGTTTGAATAGAACGCAGTAATGGTCTGGGACATCTTATCCATCTTACTTTCTATCTGCATTTTAAGGGGGCTGTTCTGTATCTCATAAACGTTATACTTAGCCGGTTCACTTATGATCTTGTTAACGTTAAGTTGATATGACTGAAAGAGCCCTTCAAGCCCTGCTATCTCTCTTGCCACAGGCACGTAGAATTTCTTATCTTTTTCTATAAGACTATCCAAGTCGCTTATTTTGTAAATCGAATAAAAAAGAAGAGAACTGCCGAACAGTATGGCAATAACCCCTGTAAATAGCACCCGGCCCCGAAATGTGTTCATATCACTTTTATAATACAAAAAATGTGTTTTGTCTGTTAAACAGTTAACATGTCATCAAATATACAAACATACAGTCAAAGTTACTTTGCATCCTGCGCTGTGGGGCTTGAAGAAGTCCTGTCCAAAGAGATACAGGCTCTTGGTGGAAAAAAGGCGACACTTGAAAGGGGCGGCGTGGAGTTCAAGGGGCCTGAGATAACGGCCATAAAGGTCATACTCAACTCCAGAACAGCCAGCAGGGTATATAAAAAACTGTACTCTTCACCAATAAGAACAGAAAAGAATGTATACGATATGTCCAGAAGCATCCCTTGGAACTCCGTATTTAGCCTTGAGCAAACCTTTAAGATCAAGACCTTGATAGGATATGGGATACAGACCTTTTATCCTGACTCTTTCAAGAACAGCGTATACCTAAGCCAGACATTAAAAGATGGGATAGTGGACTTTTTTAAAAGTAAATTCAAGGATAGGCCTAACGTAAATACGGAAAAAGCGGATATTAATCTCTTGCTGAGGATATCCATTAGCAACAAGGACAAGTTCTTATTAACAGCATCACTAACAGCTTCCGTATTCATGGACCTCTGCGGTAATTCTCTTCATCAAAGAGGCTATAGAATAACTGCTGGAGAGGCTCCTGTTAAAGAGAACATGGCCGCCGGCATAATAAAGCTAATGGAATGGGACCAAGAAAAGGACCTATTCATAGATAGCATGTGCGGCTCAGGGACCTTTCTTATAGAGGCTGCACTTATTAAAGCTGATATTCCCCCAAGTTTCTTAAAGGTGATGAAGTTCAGTAAGAACCCAGAACTAAGACCGTGGATCTTCCTAGGAACTAACTTCTTTTTGAACAACCCAGCATTAAAAGAAGAATTCAACAACGAGATACTTTCTTGTAAGCAAAGGATAGAGGACGGATACAAAAAACTAAGAGCAGAAGAACCCAAAATATTCGGCTTTGATATAAATACAGATACAATAAGAGCCTGCGCAGAGAATATAAGCGCTATCTCCCTTAGCGAGGCTATAAAAGTAAAACAGATAGATGCGACAAAACTAAAATGGGAAGGCGAGGAAAAAGGCGTAGTGTTCTGCAACCCACCTTATGGTGAAAGACTTGGTGGCGCTAACGCCAACAGTGCCAGTGGTGGCTGGAGAGGCCCAGGAAGCAGCGATGAAAATGAAAAGTTAAAGAAACTGTATTTTGAATACGGCGAGAATCTAAAGAATAACTTTAAAGGCTTCAAGGCTTATGTATTTACGGGTAACCCTGAACTGAAAGATAGCATATCTCTTGCACCATCTAGGAAAATACCGCTATTTAACGGACCTATTGAATGTAGGCTCTTAAAATACGAACTGTACTAGACATCAGGGCCTTTAGAGCCCAATTAATTAAGTCTAGAGATATCCGGAGCAAGTTTCTTGTTGAGCAAAGGGACACTGTGCTGGGTCTTATTCTGTGTTCCCTCTTCTCTTACGTGGACATCAATGGTCCCGTCCAGCTTGTATGAGAAATTGATCACTATCTCCGTTTCACCGGCTTTCCGTGATTTGGTAACATCAAATTTAAGTTCCTTTATAAGGGTATTACCTTCCTCAAAAT
>JBAXXF010000100.1:0-5546 GCA_037128035.1 bacterium
ATCGTACTTAAGTGATTTCTCGCAAACGTCGTAGTAGTCTATGTTCAAGGACGCTTCTTTTCCAAGCTCTGTATCCTTTGCTATATAATCTGCATATTTTTCTTTGCCACTTAGGAACTTCTCCCTGTTGTCTGCCATTTTTGTGAAGTAACCCAAGAGGCTCTTAACGACTTTGATGCCAGGGTTCTTGCTTATAGCAGGATCCTCTTTCTCTGGAGCTGTGGCCTCATCAGTATTTGCCAAAGGGGCTGTAGCTGTTGACGCTTCAGTCAGTTGTGGAACATTTGATTCCGCAGGAGGAACAGGCTTAGTTTCCTTTGCCTTGTCTTCTCCATAGGCAAAAGCAGACACAAATATCAGTGCTATTAACAATCTCCACATTGATGCGATCCTCCGTATATCCAATTATTAGTAAAATAAAGGTGTTGGGTCAATATCGTTTCTATCCTGTCTTAGCTCAAAGTACAGAGAAGATTCCTCCACAGAGCCGCTATCGCCCACGGAACCTATGACAGAACCTTTGCTCACTGTGTCACCAGTATTGAATATACCCCTTGCCAGGTGCGCATAAACGGAGAAAAGGCCGTCTTTGTGCTTTATGATAATGACTTTGCCGTAACCAAGTATCCAACCGGAAAAGCTGACATGCCCATCAGCAATTGAACGTACTTCCTTGCCGTAATCCGCGCTGACCATGATCCCCCTGTTATAGGTCCAGTTCTTGATCTTGGGGTCCCATATCCTGCCAAACCTGCTTATCACCTTGCCTTTCAAGGGAGCACTGATGCTGTTAAATAGCCCTGCATATTTTTTTGCACTGGCCTTTTTAATGGTATTACCGCCACCTGCAAAATAACTGATCTGATTTCCGCCCTTTTCCAGTCTTTTGACAAGGGCCCTGTAGCCCTGGCTGGTGCTCTTGACCTTTTCTAGCAACTGTTTCTTTTTATCCCTAGCCAGCTTTAGCTCTTCAAGATAGATGGCGTAATTCTTCCTATCCTCTTCAAGTTTTAATTTTTCTTTTGCTATGAAATCCCTTGTGCTGTTTATCTTGTTGGATTCTTCCTCTAGGACCTTGTAGTCCTGCATATCCTTCTTCAGCATCCTCAAGATAACGGCCTCACTTCTTCCTATTGCCTCAAAATCCTCTGTCGTTATCAAAAAATTAAGCCTTTCTGGCGTGGAATAGATGACCAGGTCCTTTAGTTTTTCCTGCACCAGCTTCTTTTTTATTAACATGGATTGCATCTGGAACTGGAGCTGTATCTCCAAGTTCATGATGGCTTCTTCTGCAGACTTTAGTGAACTGTTTATATTGTCGACTTTTTCCTGAAGCTGACCGACCTCATATTCTGTCTTGTTCAAGTCCCTGATCGTAGTTAAATGCTTTTGCTGTGCGCATAGTGTTGAGCACGCAAAGAGGGCAGCGATCAGGACTTTATTCATCCTCATCGCCTCTTGTGAACGCCATGAAGTTACCTATTGCCCCTAGTAGCATTGCAAGCAGATAGACAAAAAGCATCTGTGCTATCGTGCCTGTCCTCCATGTATCTATAAAACTGCCTATGATCTCCTGCATTAGATAATCTAGGCTGAGATAAAAAAGTATTCCCAAACCGCCGCCTATGAACCCAAGTATTACGCCGGTCAGCACATAAGGTTTTCTTATATACCATTCTGTGGCGCCACAAAAACGCATGATGGCGATCTCTGGTTTCCTTTGTATAACGCCCAGCTTTGTTACGTAAGAGATCAATAGTGCAGCCATGCAGAATATCAGGCCGGCTACTATTAACGACACATATTTAACGGACGACGTAAGGTTCTTAAGGTTATCGTACCACGCTGTATTGACCGTAACTTCCTCAATGTCAGCTATCTTGCTTATCTCTATCTTGGCCTCATCTATGTGATGAATATCCGTCCTGATCTCTATCATCGACGGAAGAACTGATTCAGAAAGTGTTATCTCCTGGTTGGGAAATCTCTTTTTGAGTAGTTCAAAAACGGCCGCAGGCTGTATACTAACTGCATCTATAACGTTCTTTACCTTTTTTATTTGCGCAGTAACAGCCGGGATGTCTGCATTCTGAGAAGGAAAGGCTACTATCCTTACCTCGCGGGACCATTTTTTTTCTATGCTGTCCAGATTATATATAACAGAGATGAATATACAGAGGATAAAGACGGTTATCGCTATAACCCCACCAAAGAGGACGGAGGTCAGGCGATGTCTAAAGATATCTGATATGCTTTCATTGAATATCTTCAATCCGTCAGTCTCCCTTTTTCTAATCTTACTATCCTGCCACTGTGCATACTTATTGAACGTTCATTGTGCGTTGCCACAACAACGGTACGACCTCTTTTGGAGGCTTCTTTGAAGATGTCAAAGATCTCTGTTGAGGCAAGAGGGTCAAGGTTCCCTGTAGGTTCGTCTGCTACCAGTATCCAAGGGTCACCAACAAGGGCCCTGCATATAGCCACCTTCTGTTGTTCGCCACCCGAGAGCTGGTACGGATAAAGGTCCTTATATTTCCAAAGGTCAAAGTCCTTCATTACTTTTTCTGCCATGTAATATGGGTCAACATCCTTTGTATTCCAAATTATGACAGGAAGAGCGACGTTCTCTAGCACGGTCCTATCCCAAAGGAGTTTGAAATCCTGGAATACTACGCCAAGCTGTCGTCTTAAATATGCAAGCTTTCTACCGGAAAGGTCTTCCACTGCCTGGCCGCTTACAAGAACGCTTCCGTGTGTTGGTTTTATATCGCCATAGATGAGCTTTAAAAGTGTGGATTTACCTGCACCGGAACTTCCGGTCACTAAGATGAAGTCAGAACGCACTATCTTAAGGCTAACGCTGTTGAGCGCGAACACCCTGCTTCCATATACCTTGGATACGGACTCGAACTGTATCATAGACTAAGGATAAAGATAGATGCTGAAAAGGTCAAGCTAAACCGATGTGCTGGCTCAGCAATTCTACGGCCTGCATGGCATCCTTTGCATAGAACTTTGCACCTATGGAATGTGCAAAATCCTGGGTGACTACGGCGCCGCCCACCATTACAGGTATATTATGAAGTCCGGCTTTCTTAAGCTCATCAATGACGAGGCCCATCTCTTCCATGGTCGTAGTCATCAGTGCGCTTAGACCTATAAAATCGGGTTTTAGCTCCCTTGCCTTCTTTACTATATCTTGTGCGACCACCGACTTACCAAGGTCTATGACCTCAAAGCCGTTAGTCTCCAACAGTGTGATAACGATGTTCTTACCTATATCGTGAATGTCGCCTCTAACTGTAGCCATCAGCACTCTAGCCTTGTACTCTATCTTTTGTCCGCCATTGCTAGCCTTAAGCACCTCAAAGGCCTTCTTCATTGCCTGTGCAGAAAGGACTACCTGTGGAAGAAAATATCTTCCTTCCTTAAAATATTTGCCAACAACCTCTATAGCAGGGATCATTGACTTACTTGCTATCTCTATAAGACCAAGTCCTTTTTCCAAAGCGGCCTTTGCTGAAGATACCGACTTTGTATCATCACCGTCTATGATAGACTGCCTCAACAGCGACAAGGGGTCCTGAGGTTTATCAGCCTTAGTGCCTTCACCCTCTAGTTTTGCTACGTTTGCGTATCTGTTAACATATTCCACTGCATAGGCATCATAGCCCTTTATAACGTTCATGGTATCAAACGCTTTCCTCATCTGTTCTGATGATGGATTTACTATAGCAAGGTTGAGCCCTGCGTTTATGGCAAGTGTTATAAAGGTCTGGTTGAGGTTATCTCTTGCTGGAAGCCCGTAAGAAACATTGCTCACTCCCAATACTGTCGAAAGGTCCAGTTTTTCCCTAACGAGTTGCAAGGCTTTTATTGTCTCCATCACTTCTTTTTGATTGGAGGAAAGGGAAAGTGTCAGCGTATCTATAACAAGATCGCTGGACCTGACCCCATATTTTTTAGCCATTTTCAATATCTTTGATGCAAGCACAAGTCTTTCTTCTGCGGTCATTGGGATGCCCTTTTCATTCATCGCAAGACCAATAACTGCAGCACCGTATTTGTGCGCAAGTTTGAATACTTGTTCGCACTTATCTTCATCCGCAGTTGTGGAATTTATTAAAGCCTTAGCACCGTAAGAACGCAATGCGGCTTCTACAGCCTCTATTTTTGATGAATCAACAACAAGTGGTGCATCAAATAAAGCAGAAAGTGTTTGAAAGGTCTTGCTCATAAGTGCGACCTGATCAACACCAGCGGCTCCAAGATTTACGTCTAAAAGATGTGCACCATTCTCTATCTGCTTTCTTGCAAATTCTTTAACTAGCTCAAGCTTGCCCTGCTTTAATTCCTCTATCATGTCCTTCTTGTTAGTAGGATTTATCCTTTCGCCTATTATAAGCGGCGGCAGACCTTCTCCCACAGTGACGACCTTACTTAATGAAGCAAAGTGAGTGCCAGCCTTAACGTGTAATTTCTTTTTTAATTTCTTCTTGGCAAGTGCCTTGCTTATTGCCTTTATATATTCTGGAGTAGTACCGCAACAGCCTCCAAGTATCTGGGCACCTGCGGCTGTCCACTGATCCACCTGAGAAGTAAAATCAGTTATCTCAAAATGTGAATCGCCTGTACCAGCGTTAGCTTTAACTATTATCGGCTTGCTTGTGTACTCACCTATCCTTTGGATTATAGGCGTTAGGTCCTTTGGCCCCACAGAGCAATTAACTCCAAGGAACAAGACATCCGTTGAGTCAAAGGTGACAGCAAAGGATTCAGGACTGTTATTGAAAAGTGTCTTTGCGTTGGCATCAAAGGTCAGGCAAACGCCCACAGGGACGTCACAAACGTCACGTATGGCTATATATGCCGCCTTAGCCTCGCGCATGTCACTCATGGTCTCTATTACAAAAAGGTCAACGCCTTCATCGTTTATGATCTTTATTTGTTCACTATATATGCTTATCAATTCTTCCATTGTTGCTGCGCCCATTGGCGGAAGCAATTTGCCTGTTGGCCCAATGCTAGAAGCTACAAAAGCTTTTTTACCGGACTGTTTAAGCGCTTTTCTTACACACTGTACAGCGACTCTGTTTATCTTTTCGAACTGATCTTGCAGACCCCATTCTTCCAGTTTTGTCCTTGTGGCACCAAAGTTATTTGCAACAGTGTAATCCGATCCGGCCTCGTAATAAGAGCGATGAACCTTAACAAAGGCATCAGGGTTATCTAGGAGCACATGTTCTGGGGATATCCCTTTTTTAAGAGCCCCACAGTTAATAAGTTCCGTGCCTGTAGCACCATCTGCCACAAGGAAGCCCTTTTTCTTTAGGCGATCGCATATTGTCATCTTCTTCACAGCCATCTTCTACTCCTATGTGATTATCAAAAGTCTTGGGAACAGTATCAGCATTATTCCAAGCGCCAACATCAACACTCCGCTTATTAGCTTGAATATCTTGCCGAACCTATCCGTGAACTTAACATGCCCTAATGTGATCGCAAATATTATAACTATGACCGCAAGAGGTACAACATAAAGG
>JBAXXF010000101.1:0-5496 GCA_037128035.1 bacterium
GGATATTGTTAGTACTAAATAAGATATTTTCAACATAGATCCCCCGCTAATAAAATGCTAACACAAATAAAAAAAACTTCCATAGCAGTCTCACTTATTCGTTAAATATGGGTTGGCAACAGACAAACCGTTGCCAGTCCCAACATATACAGCACCGTTAACACCAACAAAGATCTTATATATGTCATTACTATTTAGGCCGTCAGCAGCGGTCTTACTCACAAAACTTGCTCCATCGTTCTGGGAGATAAAGAGGCCATTGGGCGTACCCGCATATATATTATATTTCCTGTCTATATAGAGGCTAATGATCGTGGCTGACAATTTAGTGCTGAACTTCTTGCCGCCGTCTGTGGAAAGACCAAGTCCTTTTTTTGTTGCCACATATACCCAGCCACCCTTGGCAAATACTCTTATCACATCGTTACTTGCAAGCCCGTCGGTCTTGGTCTTGTTGGAAAAAGTCCTTCCTCTATCCATTGAAATGGACAGACCATTATTTGTTCCTGCGTATATATAACCCTTTTCATCGACGTAAACACTATAAACATCATTACTTCCAAGACCATCACCTTTGGTCTTGTTGATAAAACTTTTCCCGCCATCTGCGGAGATGGATAGACCGCCTGAAGTACCGGCATAGACACCATCAGCACCATCCACTATAACGCTATGGACCTCATCGCTACCAAGCCCATCATCCGTGGTCCTATTAGAAAAAGTCTTCCCTTCATCAGTAGAAATAGCGAGCCCACCCTTTGTGGCAACATATATGTTACCGGCAGTACCTGTAAAAACACTGGAGACGTGGCCATCGGCCAGACCATCTGCTGTGTTCCTGTTGATGAAGCTCTTTCCTTCGTCATTTGAAAAATATAGACCGCCGCCCCATGTCCCCACAAAAATAGTTCCACTACCATCAAGGTAGACGCTGTGGACTTCTGCACTTCCAAGACTATTGTTAGTGCTTATGTTAGTAAAGTTGTTGCCTCCATCGTAGGATATGGATAATCCGTTCTCTGTTCCCGCATATATCTGCCCTTTTTTATCGACAAATATACTATGCACAGACTCATTGCCTAGTCCATCGGCGTTCGTTCTATCCTTAAAGGTCTTTAGATCATCTTTTGAAATGGACAGGGCTCCCTGTGTAGCGATGTAAATAGTGCCCTTGGCATCTACGAATATGTTGTTCACATAATTATTACTCAAGCCGTTCGCTCTAGATCTATTGGTAAAAGTCCTGCCACCATCCATTGAAACAGATATCCCATTCTCTGTACCTGCATATATAAAACCCTTAGAGCTGACAAAAACAGCGTGAATAGAGTCAGACCCTATCCCATTTTTAGTTGTCCTGTTGACAAAGGTCTTCCCTTTGGATTCAGATACTGAGAGGCCTCCCTCTGTACCTACATACAATGTCCCGTTGTTATCAACAAAAACGCTATTAACATCATTGCTTCCCAAGCCATTGGAATTGGTCCTTGTTACAAAGCTCTTACCTGCATTAGTAGATAAAGAGAGCCCGTTACCAGTCCCAACATAGATGTTCCCTTCTTTATCAATAGATATACTGCGAATATCATTATTGCCAAGACCGTCCTTGGTCGTCCTATTAATAAAACTTTTCCCAGCGTCCTTAGATATGGAGAGCCCGTTCTCTGTTGCCACATACATTGTTCCATCCGTATCTATAGCGACATTACGGACGCCGTTGTCTCCCAATCCTTCAGACGTAGTTTTGGTGACAAAGGTCTTACCGCCATCTTTAGAAATAGAAAGCCCACCCCTTGTAGAGACATATATATATCCGTTTGGAGTTACTGTCACACCGGACACAGATGGAGCTGCGATCTGATCATAGCCGCAAAGGTCCTGAGGAAGGCTTATGTATTCAGTCATAGGACGTGCGCATCCATCCTTGGCATCACCGGACAGTACAGATGTTGTTTTCTTTTTAAAGATCCCCGTGCACGAAGAGAAGGCGAACAGAATAATTACAAGTTTAAATAATATACCCTTTTTAAAGTCGATCATACCAACCCCTTTACTATGATAGGCTTACAGTTGGTATATTCTATCTTAGTTCTGTGAAAATAACAAAGCCATAAGCTTTTCGATGAATAAAGATGGAGCCAACGCGGGGAGTCGAACCCCGGACCTACGCATTACGAATGCGTTGCTCTACCAACTGAGCTACGTTGGCCCTAAACATTCGGGCGGGGGTTTTTATAACCCCCGCCCGATAAAATATCCAGCTATTTCTTAACTACTTCTTTCTTCTTCTACGTCTTCTCACTATCACAAATATGATTATTGCCGCCACTGCTCCGACCACAAGGTACATTACTAGGTTAGAGTCTCTGGATACTGTGATCTGAACCTGTGAAGCGGTCTTTTCGCCAGGTTTCTTTGCCGTATTCAGGTTGCCTACCATCACGCCGTTCCCAAGCTTGGTCATGTCAGCAGCTTTGCCTTCAGCAGGAGCCGCAGGGATATTGTTACTTATCCTTAGGCTGTTTATCATCTGATAAAAATCAGGGGAATATTGGCTGAACTTGCTCTTGTGAGCGCTAAATGTAACCACTATACCAACGCCCTTTTGAACGGTGGCTAGATATCTTGTCACAAAGCCCGGAACTTCGCTATCTTCACTTTGCGAATCAACCCAAACCGTACCAAGGACGGTGTTCCATTTTGTATATTGGTTCTTACTTGTGAATAATTTCCCTTTTACATCCTTTACTTCACGTTTCTCATTCAATTTAGACATGTAATTCTTAAGATCATCATCTGGCCCTTTATATTTTGCGGCCATAACGACTATAGCTTCTTTTCTCTGCTCAGGATTAACAGGCTGACATACGTGTTGTCCACCCTCTTCCTTACATGACCACGAGTCTGGTATTGAGAATTCTATGTATGTGTTGTTGAACTTTTTTGATGCATAGACAACGGAGCTGGCAATAAGGGCTATCAATAGGCCGAACATGCAGTACTTAAAAATTTTCATAGTGAGCAAGCCTCCAAAGAACTATTTGAAACAGATTTTATCATAGGATTATGACTTGTCCAAAATAAAAGAGCCGTGGTGACAATCTTCACCACGGCTCTTTTGGTTTATTGCTTGCTTTCTTTACTTAGTTCTTTAATGCCGCATGAGCCGCCGCAAGACGCGCAACCGGTACTCTGTATGGGGAACAGCTTACGTAGTTCAGGCCAAGCTTATGGCAGAAGATAACGCTTTTTGGTTCTCCGCCATGCTCTCCGCATATGCCCAATTTGATATCTTTACGTGTTGCTCTACCTTTTTCTATAGCCCATCTCATAAGTTCGCCTACGCCATCCTGGTCTATTGTAACAAATGGGTCCACATCATAGATGTTCTTGGCAACATATTCAGGCAAGAAGTTACCTGCATCGTCTCTGCTCAAGCCAAGTGTTGTCTGTGTAAGATCGTTCGTTCCAAAAGAGAAGAACTCTGCTGTCTCTGCGATCTTTCCTGCTGTTATAGCAGCACGAGGTAACTCTATCATGGTACCTATCATGTACTTCATATTAACACCGTGCTTTTTGATTATGCGGTCTATCTCTATAACGCTGTAGTCCTTTATGATGTCAAGCTCCTCTTTCTTTCCTACAAGAGGTATCATGATCTCTGGAACTATATCCATCTTCTCGTTCTTAACAAGAGTGCAAGCAGCCTCTATGATTGCTCTTACCTGCATCTTATATATTTCTGGGAATGTGATACCAAGTCTGCAACCACGATGTCCCAACATTGGGTTCATCTCGTGTAGTTTGCTTGCCTTAGCCTTTAGAACATCTACAGGTACGTCCAAACTCTTGGATACTTCCAGAAGGTCCTTTTCTGTATGAGGAAGGAATTCATGAAGAGGTGGGTCCAAAAGTCTGATAGTAACAGGGAATCCCTTCATTTCTCTGAATATACCGACAAAGTCCTGAGTCTGCATAGGCTCTAACTTTGCAAGAGCTTTCTCTCTTTCTTCAAGAGTTGAGGCAAGTATCATTTCTCTTACAGCTATGATCCTATCTCCTTCAAAGAACATGTGCTCTGTTCTGCAAAGGCCTATTCCTTCTGCGCCGAACTCTCTTGCTACTTTTGAATCGTGAGGAGTGTCAGCGTTAGTCCTTACTTTAAGTGTCCTATATTTGTCTGCCCAGCTCATAACACGGCCAAAATTACCGCTCAACTGTGCTTTGATCTTTGGAACATCACCCTCGTAAACACTACCTGTGGAACCGTCAAGAGTGATGACATCACCCTCTTTGTATGTCTTTCCACCAGCAAGTGTGAAGGTCTTTCCTATTATATGAAGTGTGCCACAGCCTGATACGCAGCATTTACCCATTCCACGTGCAACGACCGCAGCGTGAGAGGTCATTCCGCCAAGAGCGGTCAATATACCGTCTGCAGCGACCATCCCCTTGATGTCTTCTGGGCTTGTTTCATGTCTTACAAGTATTACTTTCTTGCCCTGAGCCGCCCAATCCTCGGCATCCTTTGCGTTAAATACTACCTGGCCGGTAGCAGCACCTGGGGAAGCTGGAAGTCCCTTTGCTATCAAGGTCTTAGAAGCTTTTGGGTCCAGTGTCGGATGCAATAACTGATCGACCTGCTCTGGAGCTACTCTAAGAACACCTGTCTTCTCATCTATAAGTCCTTCGTCCACCATGTCACATGCTATCTGAACAGCGGCAGCGGCAGTACGCTTTCCATTTCTTGTCTGAAGCATATAAAGTTTATTTCTTTCGATAGTGAACTCTATATCCTGCATATCTTTGTAGTGCTTTTCCAAAAGATCAAAAACACCTGCAAGTTCTTTGAACACAACAGGCATAATGCTTTCTAATGTAGGAAGTGGGTTTGATGGATCTATGCTCGCCTTGTTTATAGGTTGAGGAGTTCTTATACCAGCAACAACGTCTTCACCCTGAGCGTTGATAAGGAATTCACCATAGTGTGCATGTTCTCCAGTTGATGGGTTACGTGTGAAAGCAACACCAGTTGCGCAGTCATCACCCATGTTACCGAAGACCATTGCCTGTACTGTAACAGCTGTCCCCCAATCATCGGAATAGCCGTGCATCTTTCTGTAAACTTTAGCACGATCGTTGTTCCATGATCTAAAAACTGCTTCCACAGCTCCTACAAGCTGTTCTTCAGGACTCTCAGGAAAACCTTTCTTCATTACTTTCTTAACTTCATCCTTAAACGCAACACAAAGTTCTTTTAAGTCGTTGGTTGAAAGATCTGTATCAAGTTTTACGTTCTTGTTCTTCTTCATACTTGTAAGTATGTGCTCAAGGATATCACTATCCATACCCATAACTACGTCGGAATACATCTGTATGAACCTTCTGTATGAATCGTAAACGAATCTCTCATTGTTGGAGGCCTTTACCAGACCGCTAAGAGTTGTTTCGTTAAGACCAAGGTTCAATACTGTGTCCATCATACCAGGCATAGAG
>JBAXXF010000102.1:0-5392 GCA_037128035.1 bacterium
GATTTATTTATTATGAACAGGTCCCCTGTTTCCATTATGCCGGCCTTCATCATCTGTATATCGTCGCCAGAGCCTGGATTCATGACTAAAAGGGTAAGATCGCTCAACTTTGATATGCTTATCTCGTTCTGTCCCACTCCAACTGTTTCTATTATTATATATTCGTATCCAGCGGCCCTAAAAACGACCACCATGTTAAAAACACAGTCACTGACACCACCCACAGCACCACGTGTCGCAACGCTTCTTATGAATACATTATCATAATTACTTTGCATGCGTATCCTGTCACCAAGCAATGCACCACCTGAAAAAGGAGAGCTAGGATCTACTGCTATGACAGCCACTTTCTTCTTTCTGCTGACAAGTTCTTTTATGTAGACATCTACAAGTGTGCTCTTACCCACTCCTGGGGCTCCTGTCACACCTATTACCTTTGTGGGTTTACCTCTTTTATAAAGGTCATCAAGAAGATCAAGATAGCCATCTTTTCTGTTCTCAACAAAACTTAAAGCCCTGGAGACAGACAGAAGATCGGACTTTAGGACATTTTCGGCAAGCGTTTTCATGCCGTCATTTTACCTGGGTTTCACGTTATTTGCTATAAAATCGACAACTGTTTTTAATGGAGTGCCTGGAGTGAACACAGCGCCAAGACCGCTCTTTTTAAGACCAGGGATATCCTCTTCCGGGATAACTCCTCCTCCAAAAACTACGACGTCCTTAAGACCGGCTTTCTTGAGCTCCTCTATTACAGCTGGGAACAGTTCATTATGGGCTCCGCTAAGAAGGCTTAAGCCTACAGCGTCAACATCTTCCTCTAGCGCCATTCTGGCTATTTCTTGCGGCGTTCTCCTAAGCCCAGTATATATGACCTCATAACCTGCGTCCCTAAGAGCACGGGCAACTACCTTTGCTCCTCTGTCGTGGCCGTCGAGACCTGGCTTTGCTATCAATACTCGTATTTTTGCGCTCATTGTCCCTCCACTTATATAACTATCCTTTCCTTATATTCGCCAAACACTTCTCTTAATACTCCGCAAACTTCGCCTATGGTCGCATAATCACGTACTGCTTCAATAATAGGAGGCATAAGGTTACCAGTACCTTGGGCCACCTTCTTTATCTCTGCAAGTCTCATTTCTACGTCCTTGCTGGACCTTGATGCCTTAACGTTCTTTAGTTTCTCTATCTGCTTTTTTTCAACAGCAGGGTTCACCCTTAAAAGTTCTCCCTTGGTCTTTTCTTCCATCGTGTATTTGTTAACACCGACGACTATTCTGTCCTTTGTCTCTATGCTTATTTGATATTTATACGATGAGTCCTGTATCTCTTTTTGAATATATCCGCTCTCTATGGCTTTTGTAACACCGCCCATATCGTCTATTTTTTGTATGTAAGCAAGCGCCATGCTCTCTATCTTATCAGTAAGTGCTTCCACATAATAAGAGCCTGCAAGAGGGTCTATTGTATTGGTAACACCGGATTCTTCCGCTATTATCTGTTGGGTCCTTAGGGCTATCGTGACGCTCTGCTCTGTTGGTAGCGCCATTGCCTCATCCCTGGAATTTGTGTGCAGACTTTGAGTCCCACCCATTACAGCGGCCAGCGTTTGCACTGCTACTCTAACTATATTGTTATCAGGCTGTTGTGCAGTAAGTGTGCATCCGCCTGTCTGAGTATGGAATCTCAGCATCAATGACTTAGGATCTTTAGCATTGAACCTGGTCTTCATTATGTGTGCCCAGATCCTTCTTGCTGCCCTGAACTTTGCGACCTCCTCAAGAAGATCGTTGTGCGCGTTAAAGAAGAAAGAAAGCCTTGGTGCAAAATCATCAACGCTCAATCCGGCCTTTAGGGCCGCATCTACATATGCTACACCGTCTGCAAGCGTAAAACCTACTTCCTGTGCCGCGGATGAACCAGCCTCCCTTATATGATAACCGGAGATACTTATAGTGTTCCATTTTGGGACTTCCTTTGAGCAGAACTCAAAGATGTCAGTGATAAGTCTCATAGACGGTGTTGGAGGATATATATATGTTCCTCTGGCTATGTATTCCTTTAAGATGTCATTTTGGATCGTACCAGTAAGGTCCTTTCTGTTTATTCCCTGTTTTTCAGCATTAACTATGTACATTGCAAGAAGGACTGCCGCTGGAGCATTGATGGTCATTGATGTAGAGACTTTATCTACTGGTATGTCCTTAAAAAGTATTTCCATATCCTTAAGACTGTCTATAGCGACACCGACCTTGCCTACTTCGCCCCTGCACATTGTGTGATCGGAGTCATAACCAATTTGAGTCGGAAGATCAAAAGCAACAGATAAACCCGTCTGTCCGGAATTCAAAAGATAACGATATCTCTGATTTGATTCTTCAGCGTCACCAAAACCAGCGTACTGACGCATGGTCCAGAATTTTCCCCTATACATAGTACGTTGAACGCCCCTAGTGTATGGGTACTCGCCTGGAAAACCTATTTTCTCATCATACTTAGCATTTGAATGATCCCCAATATCCTCTGGAGTATAAAGAGCATTAACGGGCTCTGCTGAGCCTGTAAGGAACTCTTTTTTCCTCTCTGGGAATTTTTCAAGGGTCTTCTTATATTTATCAAGCCATTCACTCTTATTCATCGATATCTCCTTTTTCTTTCCTGTAAAAGATCAGTCCGTAACAGAGGCGGAAGGTCCGAGCCTTATGGTAGATATACAGTCCCTGCTTATATATAGAACACTTCTGATCCTTTCCTTTAACGGTATCAGGTCACCATTATCCGCAAGCTTGAGGTCCTTAAGATATTTCTTATACGCTTTTTCGTCTTTTTTAGAAGGTGCTACTGTGAACAGCGGAAGGTCCTGTCTTAGTGCAAGATAGTTAGTAAAAAGTCGCGCCACCTTTTCATTACCGTCGAAAAATGGCTTATTCTTAAGTATCCCGTGATATGTATATGCAAGCAATTCCAGCCTGAGCTCTTCTTCCACAAGCGAATAGTCCCACTGGCCTGAGATCCTTTTCATTATGGAATCCAGGGCAACCCTGTTCTCTTTTTTTAATTCTCCACCCCATGAATATATCTTGCCGTAAATTATTTTAGAGATATTGCAGAGGATATTAACGCTAAGTGGTACATTCTGTTGAGAAATGTTGGAAACATATAATTCGGCTTTAAGGATATTATCCTCTATTTCGTGATCTATATCACCTGTCGCAAGCAGGTCCTTGATGTTGTTGGCCGTTTCCTCAACCTTTGAGGCAGGCAGTATTATGTTGAAGAACTCGAATGCTAGCTTGTCCATGGCACTAATAGCTACCCAAGAATCATTCAAAAATCAAGGAGGTAATGGAATAAGCAATTTGTGCGCACAATTTATTAATTCCATTTCAGTCTTGACAAAGTATGGTGCGTATAGCAAAAAGTGCCCTGCGTGGGTGATTGGCTCAGTTGGTAGAGCAGCTGACTCTTAATCAGCGGGTCATAGGTTCAAATCCTATATCACCCACCATTCTATAATTTTCAAAACATACAATTTTAACTTAGATCTTATTAATGAACGCCGAGCTTCAGCGAGGCCATCCTATATCACCCAGCTATACAACATAAAAAAAGAGGCCACCCTGTTTGGATAGCCTCTATAAATGATTAAATAAGTTCTGGGCTCAGGTTATTTTACTATCTTAACTAAGCTGACATCAAAATCAACAAGCTTTTTGCTGATCGCTTTATCTATGATCTTATCTTTTGCTACGTCAGAAATTGCATCAATTGTTGTGCCATGATCTTCTACAATTGCATAAGCAACGATCGCTGTGCTAGTTGCTTCGGTAAGAGACAGAACGAATGATACAGAGTATTTGGCTCCCCATCTTTCTCCATATACGCTTTGATCCGTCATATCTAGACTTACTTGGCTTATATCTAGTATATAATCCGACTTACTGCTGTCATCTAGCATACTAAACCCTTTTTTGACCATATGTTCAGTCATTTTAGCGCTTATGTGATCCGAACGCACAGCTGCATTATCTTCTATCGTAATGGCAACGGTCTTTGCAGGATCAGCAAAAGCCTGGCTGCTGATAACTATAAAAAATAACGCGATCAAACCTATTAATTTTTTCATAAAGACATGGCCTCCAAAAGTTCCTTTTTAGAATATACCATAGTTATGCAAGCTATATGCCAGAATGGACGCGCGTGGTAACTAGCTTATTTTATTAGGGATAATAGCGTTTGTAACCATGTTAAAATGTAATAATTTTGTACACTTGTGTCACTTATTTATATTTATGCAATATGAGTTTCCGCCTTGTGACCTATCCGCAGATAACGCGTAAACGCATATTCGATCTCCGTTAACAACATCCTGTATATTGAGCACCTTAGAATTACTCTCAGTGGACAGTTCATCATTCCTAGATGAGCTTATGATCACATCCTCTGTTGTAAACGTGGACAGAGTTAAGCTGATATTATTTACGTCGGCAGGGACCGTAACACTGTACTCAGAAGTTCCATAATAAAAAGCTGGTGACAATGCAAGCGTCCCATTACCTTGCACAACTATATTTGAAAGATAATATGCAAAGCCGTTAGCTGACAGTATATCCTTGCACCCAGCAGGTATCTCCTGTCCGCGGATATAGGGAGTTATTGTAATCGTCCTTATCAAAGATCCATCAGTAACTGTGATCGGTATCTCTACACCGTTACTTGTTGAAACTACGGCAGGGCTGGATAGTCCAGCTCCTATCGACACAGAGACATCGGGGTCTATTGTTTTTGCATTTATAGTGATGTCCTGGCTAGAATCCAGCTCAAAGCAATACTTTGACGTCATCGGACTAAAAACAGGCACAAGTGTTTGGCCGTCGATCGATAACATATTCAATCTAGAATCACCTTTTGAAACAGTTAAATTATAAGTTGAAGCAGTAGAGCCGTCGGTCGATATTACTTTTACATGTATAACATCGCCATTAGAGACGTTAGTTACATGAAAGGAATTAGATGCCCACGGGCCTACATTAGTATTGTTCTTTTTTACTGTGACCGTTGCTCCATCCTCAAAAGTCGTTGTCGTCAAAGCTATAGTGCTAGCAGCCTTAGGTATCATAATAATATGATCAAATATCCTGGCTACTGGATCAGTTTGAACACTTGGTGCAATGAAATCTGGTAGTAGAGAGTAATTACCATCTACGGCTATATTAAGTTTGGACAAAGGGACCGTATCAAAGTTACCAGGTCTCGAATAGTCTATGAAAGGAAGAGAAGAAGCGACGATATACATTTTGCTCAACTTGCTATCTAAGCCAGAAAAGGCATCCACAGCAGCCTGTGCATTCTCTGAACTTGTAAGGTCATATCCTGCTATGTCTAAGCC
>JBAXXF010000103.1:0-5388 GCA_037128035.1 bacterium
GGATATATTTCTAGTAACCATTTTGCCCCCTCTTGAATTCTTTCCAAAAATTTAAGATCTGACAATATCTCTAGAGGAATATCTGATTCTCATGATTGTATGGTTCATAGGATTTCTCCCGCACCACGATTTTGAAGATCAAGTTCTGCAAGTTTAAATCAGTCATTGGTATCTTCCATTGCTTGAAGTCTTTTTCAGGTCTCTCCTGTTTTACTCTTTGTTTCCAAAAAACAATAGGATTGAATATCAGATCTTCCTATTCTTCCTCTTAGCTGGTGAAGCTGAGATAATCCAAATCGTTCAGGATGTTCTATGAACATGATCGTAGCGTTAGGCACATCCACTCCAACTTCTACAACGGTAGTAGACACTAGTACATGTATCTTGCCATCCTTAAAATCCTTCATAACTGACTCTTTTTCTTCTGGCCGCATCCTTCCGTGTAGAAGTCCAACCTTGTATCCTTTAAATTCCTCAGTCAGGTGTTTTGCGGCATCCTTAGCATTTTTCAACATTATCTTTTCGCTCTCTTCAACAAGAGGATAGATAAAATACGCCTGACGCCCTTTCTCAAGTTCGGTCTTTATAAAATCGCAGACCACTTGTCTTTTATTCTCATATACAAGCTTTGTTACAATTGGGATCCTGCCTGCCGGTTTTTCATCTATTATGGAAACATCCAGATCGCCATACAGCGTCATTGATAAGGTCCTTGGTATCGGAGTTGCTGTCATGACCAAAATATCGGGTGTGCCTTTATTTATAAGATGCAGTCTTTGTTCAACACCAAACCTGTGCTGTTCATCCACTATAATGAAACCAAGGTTCTTAAAAGAGACATCTTCCTGAATAATGGCATGAGTCCCTATTAAAAACGGTACTGAACCATTTTCAAGCTCTGCTTTTATCTTAATTTTTTCAGCTTTAGCTACGGAACTCACAAGAAGCCTGCACTCAAAATCATCACCAAATAATTTTTTAAAACTTTTGTAGTGCTGTTCAGCTAATATTTCTGTTGGCACCATTATAGCGGCCTGATAACCATTTAGCATAGCTACAGCGGCGCAATAAAAAGCCACTATCGTTTTCCCTGACCCCACATCACCCTGAATTAGCCTGTTCATAGGCTCATCGATTTTCATATCATTTAATATTTCTGCTATTACTTTTTTTTGTGCATTAGTAAGAGTGAATGGGATCTTTTCGTTAAGCATATTCTGCCATTCTGGGCGGACATTAAAACTTATGCCCTTCCTTTTTTTTAGCCCCCTTCTTCTTAAGGCAAGTGCAAGCTCTAGAACAAAAAACTCGTCGAAGATAAGTCTTTCCTGCCATTTAGTCTTAAATTCCCTTAGCCTGTCTATATTCTCTCCACGTGAAGGGAAATGTGTTTCTCTAAAACTATCTTTAAGCCCTGGCAAGCTAAGTCTTTCTATTAGGTCGGGTGGCATGAAATCTTCAAGTGTGGGTGTAAAATTCTCTACAAGGTTGTACATTATCCTTCTGATCGTCTTCTGTCCCAGCCCCTCTGTCTCTGAATATATAGGGACTATCCTTCCGTAGTGGATCTTATCCTCTGTCCCTGATTTCTCATCGGAAACTTCTATGTCAGGATGATGTATCTCTATTCTTCCACTATAAATACTTACAGTTCCAGAGACGTAGACCATGGTCCCAGGCTTTAGGATATTCAACATATAACGCTCGCTAAAGTTGAACCACTTGCAGTATATAACACCGGTCTTGTCGCCGACCTTTACGGAAAGTATCTTTCTTCTGCCCTTTTTTAATGGAATAAGATCAACATCAAGTATCTCTGCTTTGAAAAGCCCATAACTCAACGGGCTAAGCTCTGCTATGGTAAGCAGTTTTGTTCTGTCCTCATATGTTCTTGGAAAAAAATAAAAAGCGTCTTCAACTGTCTCTATGTCTTTACGCTTAAGCAGGGTCGCTATTTTGGGCCCCACTCCCTTGACGTACTGTATAGGTGTTGATGCGCCTTTCTTATACATATTCTATTTTTAATATCTCGTACTCAATTTCTCCCTTTGGAGTTACAACTGTTATCAGATCATCTTCGAATTTTCCTATCATCGCTCTGGCGATGGGGGACATCACAGATATCATCCCTTTGGTAACATCTGCCTCGTCCTTTCCTACTATTTGATATTTAATTTTTTCTTCAGTTTCTACGTTCAAGACAGTAACCGTAGCTCCAAAGACCACTTTGTCAGAAGTGATCGTTGTAGGGTCAACTACTTGATCTGTGGCAAGTCTGGAAGATATCTCTGATATTCTCCCTTCCACAAAGCTTTGTTTTTCTTTTGCCGCAGAATATTCAGCATTCTCACTTAGATCGCCGTGTGCCCTGGCCTCTTCTATAGCATTTATGACCATAGGCCTTTCTATCTCTATGAGGCGCTTTAATTCCGCTTCTAATCTTATTTTCCCTTTTAATGTTATAACAGACAAATCAGTCTCTCCTTTTAAAATCTGACCTTAGGACTCTCATTATAGATATTCCTGATGGGGACATGTGGATATTCTTCCACTTTCAATTTCATGAGGGCCAGCTTCATCATAAAAGACTGATGATACAGCTTACCCATATTCTTTATTTTCTTTATTTCCGTTTCTATATAACTCCTAGCGTCTTGGTCATGGAAGCAGAATCCCCGAGAGAACACATAACCTCTTTTAACGGGGATAAGTCTCCCCTGGAATATGTCACCTTTGTTAACTAGGCTCAATACATAGTTGTCACTTACTTTATATCTTTTCCCGCAGAACATATCTTTAACTACAACAGAATTAACAGATACTGATTTTACCATGAACAAACTACTTATGGACCTGGTCATCCCACCATACAAGGTTTCCTCGTCGGAATTAAATCTTTCATGATGGCGATCATAGAAGAGAGCTACTGGAGTAAGATCATCATCATCCAATGTCCTATCAAAAATATACCAATCCAGAAAAAGATTTATTCTTTCTAGATAAAGATTACTATCTTCGTGTACAACTCCGCTAAGCGCAAAGAACTCGTCCTTAGCTTTCTCTATCTGTCGACGATACTTGCCTACGCTAAATTCATCTAATGTCTTTTCGAAGCAATCTTTAAATTCCATATAATTTTAACTACCACATTATTTCGCATTTAAAAATAAGATAAAAAAAGCCCCCGGCGTTGAGCCGGGGGCCTAGATCATCGTCTTAGAACGAAGTTATCTTCTCTTTTTTGCCTTTTTAGCCTTTTTAGCTTTCTTAACTACTTTTTTAGCTTTCTTTGTAGTTTTTTTAGCTTTCTTTGTGGCCTTTTTAGCCTTCTTTCCCTTTTTAGCTTTCTTAACTTTCTTTGTTCTTTTTCTCTTAGCGCCTTTCTTTCCACCACGTGCCATTTTTACACTGGAAACGTCTCCATCCTTATCGATGTAGAATAGATAATCAGCTTCTCTCTTAAGATTAAGAACTTTGATTACCTCTGGTTTTCCTTTCTGGCCTTTTGCGCCACCACGAGCCATCTTTACTCTAGCGATGTTACCGTTCTTATCGATGTAATAAAGATACCCTTTTTCTCTCCTAACTCCTGCTCTTGCAACTTTCATAAGGTTTCCCCCTCCTTATCATTTCTTCGAGTTCTCTTTGAACTCCGTTTAACAAGACCTATTATAAAGTATAAATTCGGTTTTTGTGTAGTCTTTTTTTTGTTTTTTTTAATTTTTTTTAGACGGGTATTATTTTCTGGTCCTTTTGATCAAAACAAGGGACGCGACGAGAAATAGGATATTGGCTCCCCAGGCGGAAATATGAGCCTCTATTCGTCCTGAAATGCCCATGCTGAGCAGGATCGAGAACAATATCCAATATATGAATACTAGCATGAACCCTATACCGATGTTGAGTCCCACCCCTCCACGTCTATGCTGGCGAACAGCGAATGGAAGGCCTATGAAGCACATCACGAGCCCGGCGAAGGACATTGAGTACCTCTTATTAAGCTCGACCTTATACTTAGAGGGAGAAAGACCGGCATTTTCTAGGTCTTTGACGTATTTCCTCAGTTTTGAGGTATCTAGATAGTCGGAGTTGGTCTCTATCTTCTTTAGATCGTCTGGTTTTTCCCTAAGGTACACAGATTTGTCCGCAAGTAGCTTGACCGAGGCGTGCCCGGACGTAAAATCAGTTTCTTTCACGTTCTTGAGCGCCCAGAGCCCATTCTTAGTATAGACGGCCTGTTTAGCATATATATGACTGGTCATATCGAAACTATCATTAAAGTAGTAAACGTTCATGCCCGATATTAGACTGCTTGAAGAGTCGTATGAATACACGTTGTAAATAACACCCTTATCCCTAAACCAGGCCTTTTGCTGGTGAAGATTGCCGTAGAAGCTTTCATCCTTATGAAGGATATCGACCATCCAGATCTTTTGAGCCTGAAAATTAGATATAGGCAGTATGTAATCTGAAAAGAAAAAGGAGCTCAAGCTTATTACAACTACTGCAAGGAACATGGGGCTTGCTATGCGTGTAAGGCTTCTTCCACTACAGTATAGTGCAACCAGCTCATTGTTCTTTGATAGGTAGGAAAAGAGCATTAGGGTGGCTATCAAGACGCTTATAGGCATCATTTGGATAGCTATGCTTGGTACTTTAAAGATGTAGTAAAGAGCGATCAATGTGAAGGGAGCATCAAGGTTCCATATTCTGGATAGAAGGTCTATGCCAACGAAGAGCATTATCAATATGAAGAAGACAAGAAAAAATTTCTTGAGGAATTCGCCTATAATGTAACGACTAAATATCCACACTTTGGACTATTCTATATCGTCATCCGATGGAAGGTCAACAGTGTAAACTTCTCCAGGCATGCTTTGTAGTCTTGCTTCACTGCTAAGGAAGGTTATGTCCTTCAATTCAGTCTCTGCATTACGGGAAATATTCTCGTTAGAGTGGAATGCTACTTTTCCGGCGGCTATCTCTCTTAGGGCAAGGACTATCTCTTTATTGTCCTTATCTATAAGCGCTTCTGAGCCCTTCAATATCTGTTTTGCTCTTCTGGCTGCCAAGTGGACCAGTGCAAATCTATTTGGTACCTTTTGAAGACAATCTTCAACTGTGACTCTTGCCATAATATATAAAACCTCCGGGGATTCTTAGACCTGAGAGTTTTTACATTTTTGTAAGCAAAAATCAAGGGGAAAATGACAATTGGACTGCCCTGGATGGGCTTATTTGAACTCGGGTATGTATTCCTCTGTGGCAGAATCAAAGTCCTGGGCGTAGCCGTTCTGGAACCCAAGCCCTAGGAAATACTCATATATCTCAGTATATTCGTCGGGGCTTATCTTGCGGCCAAGGACCTTATGGTCCACAGCCTTGTAT
>JBAXXF010000104.1:0-5354 GCA_037128035.1 bacterium
GGTGTAACTGGCGGACCTGTTTCCTTCATAAGGGCATACAATGGGTTCATGAGCGAGATCACGCAGACAACAAGAAAAAGCGCCTCAATGGGTCTTCTTCACGTCAATCATCCTGACATATATGACTATATAAATTGTAAAACAGTTGATGGAGAAATAGCTGGTTTCAATCTTTCTGCTATCATAGATGATAAGTTCATGCAGGCTGTAGAGAACGACGGGGAATATGATCTTAAGTACCTAAAGAAGAACAAGAATGGCGAAACCATAAAAAAGATAAAAGCGCGCGACCTATTTGAAGTAATGTGCAAACGTATCTGGGATAACGGCGAGCCAGGCGTAATGTTCGAAGACACTATAAAGAACGATTATTTTGAGGATGAGATAAACATACTTGCTAACCCATGTTCAGAAGCTCTACTTAGCTACGGCGATGATTGGCTAGAGCTTTGTGTCCTTGCCTCCATCAATCTACCAAAATATGTTAACCTTCCAGAAAATGAAAGACGCAGAGTTGTTGAGACTACCGTTAATATGCTAAATGACGTAATAGACACTCAGGATTACGTCGTAGATTATCATCGCAAAGGAATGAAGGATAGGAATAGGAAGATCGGTATCGGAGTTGCAGGACTTTCAACCGTACTTGCTATCAAAGGTATAAAGTATAGCAGCCCAGAGGCTATAGAGTTCACAAAGGACATGTTCGCAGAAGTAGGAAAATTCGCTATGGAAGCATCATCAAAGCTTGGCAACATAGAGTGCACCATACATGGAAAGAAGACAAAACTTGGAAGATATAACGGTTCGATTCTATCAGTAGCTCCAACATCAACGCTTAGTAATATCTTCAACTTCATTAACCCTGAAGGATGTTCATACGGTATAGAGCCATATTTCAGCCTCGAAAAACAGACCATAAAGAATAGCTATGGAGAGTTTGAGAACAAGGAAAAGATAATAGACTACCTTGGCGGAAAGACGGATCATATAGAATGTGCTAACGATCTGGACTATAAATCGCACCTTGGTCCTGTTGAGGCTTATTATAATTCCAACCCAAAAGGCGTCGTACAAGGTTGTTCAAAGACCATAAATTTCAAGAATAACGTAACAGTGGACGATGTAAAAGATGCCGTTATGTATTGCTGGAAACATAAAGTAAAAGCGATCAGCTTTTATAGAGATGGAAGTCGTTTGAACCAGGTTATATCAACAAAGGATTCCTATACAGCAGATGGCAGGCCAAAGGCTATCCATGTTGCAACAGCTCCTAAGAGACCTAATGAACTTCCTTGCCACATATATCATGTCACTAGCTCCAATGAAAAATGGCTGGTCTTGGTTGGTATGTTGGAAGGTAAACCTTATGAAGTTTTTGCAGGTCTGGAAGAGAAACTGAACATCCCTCAGAAACTAAAAGAAGGCGTCATCACAAAAGATAAAGGCGAGTACAACCTTGTTATCCAATTTGGCGACGAGCAAATGACAATAAGGAATATCCCTAGTATGTTCGAGAACAAACAGTTCGGGACTATAACTAGATTAACCTCTGTATCATTAAGACATGGCACACCACTAAAATTCATTTGCGAACAACTTTTAAGAGATGGCGGTTTTGATGCTTTTAATAAAGCAGTTGCTCGTGTTCTTAAAAATTACATTCAGGATGAAGAAGAGTCCGCAATGAAATGCGAGAAGTGCAGCAAGAAGATGCGCTATGTTCAGGGTTGCCTGACCTGTGAGTGCGGATACAGCAAGTGCAGTTAAGTTAAGCTACTAAAATAATTGATATAAACCGTGGCCCCTTCATCTGTTAAATAGTAATTGACGAACTAGCTATTTTTTGTTATAATAAGATATAGTGACTCAAGGGTTGTGTTGTACGTACGGAGGACTCCCCCATGAAAAAACTTTGCATTTTCTGCTTTGTATCCATTCTATTTGCAGGGTGCAGCCTCTTCGATAGCGGTGGTAACAGCAAAACAGCCAAATATGGAACTGCTGGCAGTTCAGATTCTTCCGACGTAGCAGCCGATCTAACCGGTTCTACATGTACCGCAAACTCCGAATGCAGCGCAAATGAATATTGCGATATGGATAACACTCCATATAAATGCGAAGCACAGCCATGTATGGAAAACACCGACTGCCCACAAGATGACCCTACTTGGGGAGCTATGATATGCTACACCGACGCATCTCCTCATAGATGCGTAAGTGATAATAGTGACCAATGCGTACAAACAAACAATGGCGGACAATTAAGTAGTAATTGTGGAAATTCCCAATTCTGCGATGTAAACCACGGTCATCCATATACATGTAAACCACAACCTTGCACAGGTGACGCTGTCTGCCAAAAATGTGATTCTGGAATGACCTGCACTACTACAGGCGGTTACCAAATAAACAGTCGCCCAAATCAAAGCACTTATAAATATGTCTGTGATCTCTCTGTATACACGCACATTTGTAAAACAATAGAGGTCTCCCCTCCTCCTGCAGGTGGATGTACCAGCAATGCAGATTGCACAGCTTCAGCTAATGGCCATGTTTGTCTTCCAGGAACTGCTCCAAGAGCTTGCGGATGTAATGCTCCAGTAAATTGTCCTTCTGGCCAGTTCTGTAGGCAAACTACAAAAAGATGCCAGGCACCTTCTGCAAACGAATGCACAACGGATGCTAACTGTGATTCTCTATACTTTGGGATAGATCAATATTTCTGCGACGACAGAGCTCCTAATAGCTGCAGAGAGAGAGTATCAGGCACAGGGACTTCTGCTCACTGTTGGAGACATTCTCAGTGCTACACAGAATGGTGCTACTATAGTTCGAACGCTGACCCTACTGCGGAGCCTCCATCTCCAGAAGTAGGTTATTGTAGGGCAAAGGATGGTAATGGTTTTCTTGGTCTGGATGTTGGTGAAAACTGCACCAATAGTAACCAGTGTACGAAGAGATCAGGACTTATCTGCGGTAGCGATAATAAATGCAGGGGACAAATCGGTATTGCTTGCTCTGCTACGGACCTGTGTGGAACCGGTCTGACATGCACAGACAACATCTGCAAAGGAAATAATGGAACACCGGGCTGCAACAATACTAATTCACTTTGCGTATCAAATATTTGCCGCAACCAGACCAAAGCAGCAACTCCTGGATACTACTGTGTAGGAGGTCTCAAGGCTCCATGCACAACAACTGCTTTACCATCACTTACACCTCATCCAGACTCATATGTGTATAATGACCCACGTTGGATATTGTATAATGTAGAAGGAGCTAGCACAGAGTGTATATATGGAGTTTGTACTTCAGGTTCTTGTGGGCTATCTGCTGGTGGTAGATGTGGGGGCACATTCTCACATGAGGCTTCTGGGGCATGGTGTAAAAACAACCTCGGTTGTAACCACAACACCAGTCTTTTCCCATATTGGTTCTGCAAGTAATATAGTTTGCTTAATATGTAGATGAATAAATATTTGTGGAGGGCCGTCTAATGAATAAACTTTTAGTAACTTTAAGTGTGCTGCTAGTTTCAGCACTTCTCCTTGGCGCATGTACTGATACTGGAGGATCAAGAAAATCAGCATATACTACCTCGGGCTTATCCAATGGTGGTTGCCAAGAAGGGCAGACACTTCAGACCATTGATGGCACTCCAACATGCGTTGATAACGAGGATGGTGGATGTCAGTTGAACTCTGACTGCGACGCAGGATATACATGTCAGTACCACTCTACCGGCAATACGTGTGAGCTAATTAGCACCCAGGATGCCTGCCAAAATCACGCAAATTGTCAGAACGACGAATTTTGTAATTTATCTTTATCACCAAAAGAGTGCGAAGCTAGAAAGGCATATGGAACAGCGTGTAATGCGCCCTACTCAACCTATTGTTCAAATTATTGCGATTCAGGATCTTTTTACCAGGATGGGACTACAAAGAAATGCGGTTGCCAGGCAGCAGATTGTACTGGTGTAGACCCTATTTGTAGTGCTTTAAGGAATAGATGCGTTCAAACTAGGACTTCAGGGCAAAGCTGCAACACGACTAATCTGGAATGCGCATCAGGTCTTACCTGTAATGGCGGTGTATGCGGAACCGGATGTAACGGTATATGTTGTACGACTTATGCTAACTGTTCACATGATTCATATTGCGATAATACGGGCCATTGTGTAGTTGGTTGTCAGACGTCAGTTAACTGCACCAACGGAAAGTACTGTGCTCTGGGCGGAGTTTGTACCCCAAAATGTACGGCTCCTGGAATAACAGGACCACTAGGGGCATTCCCTTGCACCAATAGTACACAATACTGCAACGTCGGTACTGGTGTATGCGAAGCTAAGCTAGGATATGGCGACACTATCCCTAACAACGTAGCTGCGGCAGATGCTTGTCAAACAGGTCAAGCGTACAAACAGCGCGTAAATATGGTTGATGTAAATAAATGTGGATGCGGCACAGATGGATATTGCCAAGGATTGGGGCATTCAGGCGGATGTAGCATCACTAACCATGTTTGCATAGATAAGGACGGGGTTGTGGGAGCCCAGTGTGGAGACGTGAACACATCACAAGGTAATTGCAGCGCTACCTTTAATCAAACGACCCAAGTAGGCTGTGATGATTGTACAAAAAAATGTACAACTGGAAAATGGTATCAGGATGGCCAAAAATTTTATTGCGGTTGTACAGCTATCGCTCAGTGTCCATCCGGCACTGGATTATGCACTCCTAGTAATGGTCTTGAGCCTTATAGATGTATAGCAAAAAAAGCGATGGACGCACCTTGCTTGTTAGCTGCTGAGTGTTCAATTGGTGTCTGTGACACGGCCGATCATTTGTGCGGAATAGCATATGACCACACAAGTTGTAGCAATCAGAGCCAGTGCAGCACCAGAGGTGGAAACAACGACTATTGCGATATACCAAGCGATTTTAATCAATATGGCTGTGGTTGGTCAAAATGTTGCGGCAAAAAGCCTAATGGATATCACTGCGATCATGGATATCAGTGCCAGTCAGGAAGTTGCCCAAGCACTAAATGTAAAAGTTAGGAAATAACTCCTTATACTAGGATTAAAAAAGGCCCTCTTTTTAGGGGGCCTTTTTTTTATTGAACACCTACAACGATTATCATTGACTAAATGATGTCTTTTTGCTATAATACGATAAAGATTTAGAGGGCCCGTTCTTGTTGGAACAGTAAATCTTTAACAGGAAGGGTCCTTTATGAAAAACCTCTACATCGTCTGTATTACACTCATCCTCCTAAATGCATGTAGCAACGGTACTGGTAGAAAATCAACCTACTCCGGTAGCAATTGCCCAGAAGGACAAACC
>JBAXXF010000105.1:0-5350 GCA_037128035.1 bacterium
GTCATTAACGTCATATTTTGGAGCACCAAGGCTATAGCCAAGGAATTCCAAAGATGCGGTGTCCCCAAAATTAGTGATAGGAAATATAGACGTGAAAACGGACTGAAGCCCGGCGTTCTTCCTTTTCTCAGAAGGCGTTTCCTGCTGAAGGAATTCAGCATAGAAATGCTTCTGCAGTTCCAGAAGGTCCGGGATGTCTATAACTGGTTTAATATTACCGAAAGAACGACGGTATCTGTCGTTCGTAGCCGTCAGTATAGAGGTCATAAGTCTCTCCCTTTAAATTTTTTTAATTGTTTTGCTTTTAACCTAAAGGAAAGCAGAAACAATTAGTTATTTAAGAGAGACTTTTCCGCCTACAGCTTCAATTTTCTTTTTGATCTCTTCTGCTTCCTGTTTTGAGCAACCATCTTTTAGGTCCTTAGGAGCGCCTTCAACAAGGTCTTTTGCTTCTTTCAAGCCAAGTCCTGTGATCGTTCTAACTTCTTTGATGACCTTGATCTTGTCATCACCAGCAGCTTCAAGAACAGCCTTGAACTCTGTCTTTTCTTCAGCAACTGCAGCAGCAGCTGTTGGCATTCCTGCAAAAGAAACGGGAGCAGCAGCACTAACACCAAACTTGGTCTCAAGTTCCTTTATTAGTTCGCTCAGTTCGAGAACACTCATGGTCTCGATAAATTTTACTACATCAGCCTTTGTCAAATTGGACATTTTTTATTCCTCCATCAAATTATTTATTTATTTTTTGTCCTTTATAGCCGTTAACACGTTCAAGAAATCTCTTGGAACTGCTGTCAGCACGCCCATGAAGCTCTGTAGCGGTGCCGCAATAGTTCTAACTGCAGTAGCAATAAGTTCATCTCTTCCAGGAAGCTTAGACAGTGCTATGATATCCTTGGTCGAGAGTTTAAGTGTACCCATTATTCCAGCATTTACCTGGAACTTGTTTTTGTCGTCGATGTATTTAACCATGGCCTTTGCCACAGCAGCAGGATCCTTGTAGCTAAATGCTACAGCGACAGGCCCCTCTAGGTCACCGTCAATATCCTTACTATATGGTTTGCCTTCAATGGCCCTTCTGATAAGGGTATTTTTTACAACTTTGAATTCTCCGCCGTTGGCTTTTATATCTTTTCTCAACGCTGTGATCGCGTCAGCCTTCAAACCAAGATTATGAGTTATAAAAAAAGCTTGGGATGCATCGAACTTCTCTTTTACCTGTTCTACACATTGTTTTTTAGCATTAATATCCAATTCCCTATCTCCTCTTTTTTTGAGCCGCACATTTATATAACGATAATCGGAGCAAAAGCAAGCAATATTTGTGCCGCCCAAATTATTATAAGTACTTAGCCCAAAAGGCTTTGAACGTTATCTAGATCTATCTTTATCCCAGGCCCCATTGTAGTTGAAAGGGTTATAGCTTGTATGTACACGCCCTTTGCAGAAGCCGGCTTGATCCTTTGTATTTCATGAAGCACGGTCATAAGGTTCTCTACAAGCTTTCGCTGGCCAAAAGAGGTCTTGCCTATGACAGTGTGAATTATACCAGTCTTTTCAGTACGATACTCAACTCTTCCGCCCTTATGCTCTTTTACTGCCCTGGCCAGGTCCATTGTTACCGTTCCAACTTTTGGATTAGGCATTAAACCCTTAGTACCAAGGACTTTTCCTAGCTTTGAGATGATCTTCATCATGTCAGGGGTTGCGATAACTGCATCAAAATCCAGCCATCCGCCTGTGATCTTTTCAACTAGGTCCTCTGCGCCAACATAGTCAGCACCAGCTTTTTCTGCTTCAGCAGCTTTTTCGCCCTTTGCAAAAACAAGCACCTTCATTTTTTTGCCAGTACCGTGAGGTAGCACGATTGCACCTCTAAGCATCTGGTCAGCATGCTTTGGATCCACTCCCAAATTAAAGGAAAGGTCCACTGTCTCATCAAATTTTGTGTATTTGACGTCCAGCGCAAGCTTGATCGCTTCTTCAATAGTGTACCTTTTTACGCGATCCACTTTTGAGATAGCGGCTTTAAACTTCTTACCTGTAGACATTTTTTTCTCCTTGCTGGTCCAAACGACTTGATGTGCAAGCCTCCCAGTCTTCACTTTATTATTTAAGAAATGTTATATTACTTCTATACCCATGCTTCTTGCTGTTCCTTCTATGATCCTAACAGCAGCATTTATATCTGTTGCATTCAGGTCTGGCATCTTAAGCTTAGCGATCTTCTCTACCTGAGCTTTTGTTACCTTACCGACTTTGTTAGTGTGAGGAACTCCGGAGCCTTTCTCTATTCCTGCTTCCTTTAGAAGCAATATTGATGCTGGAGGTGTCTTCTTTATAAAGGAGAAGGACCTGTCTGCATATATTGATATTACAACCGGAATGATCATTCCCTTCTGATCTTGCGTTTCCGCGTTGAATTTTTTGCAGAATTCCATGATGTTAACACCATGCTGTCCAAGTGCTGGACCAACTGGTGGTGAAGGGTTTGCTGCCCCTGCTGGGATCTGAAGTTTTACCATTCCTACTACTTTCTTAGCCATTTTAAAATATCTCCCTTAAATTTATATCTTTTCAACCTGTACGAATTCCAATTCTACCGGCGTTGAACGCCCGAATATTGAAACAAGTACTCTTAGTTTTGCCTTATCAGGTTTAACTTCCTCGACGATACCAGTAAAGTTGGTAAATGGACCTTCTATTACTCTTACGCTCTCGCCTTCTTCAAAAGACATCCTTGGAACAGGTTTTGACATCCCTTCCTGTGCTTGAGATGTGATCTTCATTACCTCTGCTTCATTAACTACTGGTGGATTCACGTTGTTACCAACGAAACCTACTATCCTGGACGTTGATTTAACAAAGTGCCAATTCTCTTCGTTCATCACCATCTGCACTAACATATATCCTGGGAAGAATTTTCTTGTAGCCGTACGTTTTTTACCCTTTGTAACTTCAACGACGTTTTCCATAGGAACAAGCACGTGTCCGAACTCAGCCTGTCTTCCCTGTCCTTTTATTTTCTGTTCAAGTTGTTCTTTTGCTTTTTGTTCCTGCCCTGTTCTTACATATACTATGTACCACTTCATGTTTGGTATATCTGAGTGGACGTTTATAACTTCCTGCTGTTTTTCGCCTGTCTCAACTTTTGGAGCGGCCTCTACCTTTTCTTTGTGCTCAGTTTTTGCTTCGCCTTCAGAAATTATGCGGCTCAACTCTTCCTTGTTGGAAAGTAGATCTTCGCTCTTAAGTGTATCGTCGCTTCTCATAGACTACCTCAATATAAAATTCATAAAAAGACCGGCCAACCAGTCAAATACACCTAGCACCGCACCAGAAATAAGGACCGCAATAATAACGATAACTGTTGCGCCCCATGTTTCCTTACGATTTGGCCATATAACTTTCTTAGTTTCTGATATTACTTCAAGGATGTAATCCCTGATCTTTTGCACCCTATACATTAAGTATGCGGTCAAACCACCCAAAAGGACTGGAACTATATTCTGAGCAACGTGCAACAATGGGAACCTGACGCCTAGGTCAAAGTAGCTAATGGCGTAACTGAACGCAACATTAGTGCTGTACCAAATTATAGCGCCAGCACACAGCAACGTTATTCCTAAGATGTTCCTCGTATTCTTATCCATATCTTTACATCCTTTGGCAGGCCAGGAGGGATTCGAACCCACAACAACCGGTTTTGGAGACCGATGCTCTACCGTTAGAGCTACTGGCCTATATAAGTTATTTAGTTTCCTTATGCTCAGTATGCTTTCTGCAAGAACGGCAGTACTTCTTGATCTTCAACTTGTCAGGAGTTGTAGTCTTGTTCTTGTCGCTGACATAGTTTTTCCTTTTGCAGCTACTGCATTCAAGGTGGATTATATTCCTCACCGTAAGCCTCCTAGTTTAATATGACTAGGAACAAGAGCTCATTAAACCCTTGTTCCTAATACGTTTTTTTAAAAGCCTGTGTCCTATATCAGGTTAACGCGCTTCTTGCAATAATTTATTTAATGACCTCTCCAACCACGCCTGCTCCAACTGTCCTTCCACCCTCTCTGATCGCAAATCTCAATTCCTTTTCCATTGCGATAGGGTTGATCAACTCTATCTCTAACATTACGTTATCCCCTGGCATAACCATCTCTACGCCTGCTGGTAGAGTCGCTACTCCAGTTACGTCCGTTGTTCTGAAATAGAACTGTGGTCTATAACCATTAAAGAACGGTGTGTGTCTTCCGCCTTCTTCTTTGCTCAATATATAAACCTGTGCTTTGAACTTTGTATGTGGAGTGATGCTACCTGGCTTAGCTAGAACCTGGCCTCTCTCTATTTCTTCTCTCTTCGTTCCTCTTAGCAAGCAACCTACGTTGTCTCCTGCTTCACCAGAATCCAATAGCTTCCTGAACATTTCTACTCCAGTAACTACCGTCTTAACTGTTGGCTTAATTCCTACGATCTCTATTTCTTCTCCAACCTTGATAACTCCTCTCTCTATTCTACCTGTTGCAACTGTTCCTCTTCCTGATATCGAGAAAACGTCCTCAACTGGCATTAAGAAAGGTTTGTCCTTATCCCTTTGTGGGGTCGGAATATAACTATCGACTGCTGCCATCAGCTCCAATATCGATTTCTCTGCTGCTGGATCTCCATCAAGGGCCTTTAGTGCGCTACCTCTGATGATAGGGATCTCGTCTCCTGGGAAATCATACTTGCTTAGAAGCTCTCTTAGCTCCATCTCTACAAGCTCTAACAACTCAGGATCGTCGACCATATCTACTTTGTTCAAAAATACTACCATGCCTGGAACGCCAACTTGTCTTGCCAACAAGATATGTTCTCTTGTCTGTGGCATCGGACCGTCGACTGCACTAACAACCAATATCGCGCCGTCCATCTGTGCTGCACCTGTTATCATGTTCTTGATGTAGTCAGCATGGCCTGGGCAATCTACGTGTGCGTAGTGTCTGTTGGCTGTAGAATACTCTACGTGTGCTGTTGCAATTGTTATACCCCTTTCTTTCTCTTCAGGAGCATTATCTATCTGGTCAAACGATGTGAACGATGCCAACCCTGACTTAGCTAAGATCTTTGTGATCGCTGCTGTCAGCGTCGTCTTACCATGGTCTACGTGCCCTATCGTTCCCACGTTAACATGCGGTTTTGTTCTCTCATACTTCTGCTTTGCCATTTCTTCCTCCAAACTTTAAAAGTTATTTTTTCAATTTTTAATATCTATGCAAACCTTATTTGTCAAACCTAATTATTGGCATAGACAGTGGAGCCTGGAACGGGACTCGAACCCGTGACCTCTTCCTTACCAAGGAAGTGCTCTACCGCC
>JBAXXF010000106.1:0-5341 GCA_037128035.1 bacterium
CTGCAAAGTATGTGGTAAAGACCCATGGACTGTTCTTGAAGGCGCGAAGACGATCTTTTAATCCTTTCATAGGCTCCTTGTTTTAGAACACGACCCTAAATGATCCTTGTCTCACCACTACAGGAGGTGTCTTTGTAAAATCTATTACTGTGCTAGGAGTTACACCTTTAACATCCTGGTAAACATCCTGTGCAACAGCTATCCTCTCATAATTCTGAAAATAAGCGAAAACCTCTTCAGCGTCTTTAGCTATTGGATACCCTTCGGGGTTGGCACTTGTTGATATAAGAGGTCTGTCATAATATTCGAACAATTTTTTTACGAACTCACCCTTTGCTATCCTGAACCCTGCGTTCCCGTCCTTATCTATTAACCACTCTGCCAGTTTCTTTTTTGCTTTCAATATGACGCTGACAGCTTTAGGAGAAGCCATGTTTATAAAATCCCTGACCTCTTCACTGAGTTCCGCATATACACTTAACATATCAACGCTCTTTACAAGCATTAGATAGTTCTTATGCAAAGAACGTTTTTTTATGCTATCAAGATAATCAACAGCGTCTTTGTTGAAGGGATTGACCCCAAGCCCGTATGTGGTGTCGGTAGGATAGGCAAGGACCCATCCTCTTTCAAGATAGTCTCGACATTCTTCAACACTTTTAGCCAGAATAGGCATTAGAGCTCCTTATTTGCTTTCAGGATGGCTTCTTTCATTTTTTCTCTATATCCAAGAAGCGCCTTCTTAAGCTTGTCATTATCCAATGCAAGGATCTGTATAGCCAATAGAGCGGCGTTCTTTGAACCATCTATTGCTACCGTAGCTACAGGATACCCAGTAGGCATTTGAACTATTGAATATAACGCATCCAAGCCTTCCAAATGTTTGGAACTGATAGGAACTCCTATAACGGGAATAAGTGTCTTTGATGCTATTACGCCTGGAAGATGTGCCGCCATACCTGCCATTGCAATTATGACCCTAGTGCCTATCTTTTCAGCTTCTTTTATATTTTGTTCTACAAGCTCAGGCGTTCTATGCGCTGAAGCTATTTCTACTTTAAACGTAACTCCGAACTCTTTTAGTATTTCTGTACAGCCCTTTGCTGTTTCAAGATCAGATTTGCTTCCCAACAATACTAAAACATCCATGCTCACCTCCACACCCCGATATCTTTCCTATAATAACAAGATGGCCATGCCACTTTTTCAACAAGCGCATAAGCTTTCTTTCTTGCTTCTTCTAAATTAACGCCTACGGCTGTAACGCCCAAGACCCTTCCACCGTTGGTATAATATTCGTTATTTTTCTTTGTTGTTCCAGCGTGGAAAACATATTCATCTTTTCCTGTCTTTAGCCCCTTAAGCCCTGGCATAACAATGCCCTTTTTATAGTCACCAGGATATCCCTTCTGTGCCACAACAACACAGCAAGATACACCACTGTTCCACTTTATCTTATAATTAGATGGAAGCTTTTGTAACGTCCCTAATGGAACAAGTATATCCATAAGGTCCGACTCCATCCTTGTAAGTATCGCCTGGGTCTCTGGATCACCGAACCTAACATTGAATTCCAAAACTCTCACGTCGTTACCAGGGCATATCATAAGCCCAGCGTAAATAACGCCATTATACTTCATCTTTTCGTTCTTCAATGCCTTCATAAGAGGAGCCATAACGGAGAGCCTTATCTTTTCATCCATTCCCTCATCAAGAGGAGCTGGACTTACAGCACCCATGCCACCAGTGTTGGGACCCTTGTCACCATCAAATATTTTCTTATGGTCCCTTGATGTTACAAGAGGTATATAAGTTTCTCCATCGGTGAAGACCATATAGCTGGCCTCTTCGCCATCAAGGAATTCCTCCACGACAACTTTCCCGCCAGTCGCTATCCCGTAAATATTCTCTACTGCAAAATCAACATCTTCCATATTTTTACAAATGAAAACACCCTTGCCCGCGCAAAGCCCATCCATCTTTATGACCACAGGAAGTCCAAATTCATCGACAGCACGCATTAGAGAATTCTTATCTGTAACGGCCTTATATCCGGCAGTTGGGATCCCATGCTTTATCATGAACTCCTTTGCCCATACCTTACTGCTCTCAAGCATCGCACATTTACTGTCAGGGCCGACTGCAGGAATAGAATGCTGTCTTAGGGTCTCTGCCAATCCTTTTGATAAAGGACCCTCAGGGCCTACCATTACAAGGTCTATACCTGTTTCTTTGCAGAAAGAGACGATCCCGGAGATATCTTCAGGCTCTATTGCCACGCATTCAGCAAGATCGGAGATCCCGCCGTTGCCTGGAAGAGCATACACTTTTGATACCATATGGCTTTGAGCTATTTTCCACACAAGTGTGTGTTCTCTTCCACCACTACCTACGACCGCGACTTTCATATCTCTATCACCCCTTCAAGGTTGATTATATGTAAAGGCTTACCTTTACGCTTCCTACTCTTTTCTATATCACGACAAAGGTTATAATGCGCCTCAAATTCTGATTCGTCCTTGTGGAACATGTAGTTCCAGGCCTCCAGGAATTGCTTTATATAGTGCTTACTTATGATGTCATGCTTCCCCACTAGTACGCATTTGTCCTCAAAGTCATAATTATAGGTCAGTCCTAGAAAACTTCCACTCTCATCTATAAATGGGTAGAAGGGAAAGGTCCTACAGACAAAGCTTCTGTATTTACGTTCACATTTCTTGTGGCCCTTGCAGATAGCCATAACATCATCATAGCCGCAATCGTCCATAAGGTGCTTATCCGTCTTCATGTCAGGGATAAAATCCTGCCACAAACAGCTATGACGCTTTACGTATTCATATTCATTTATGTATAGGACAGGTATGACCACATTGACTTCGCAACATATAGGCACACCCTCGTTAGACTTTGCACAAACAGCTCCACAGTCAAAATCAGTAACAGGTGTATCTAATATTTGATAGAGTTCTGCAAAATCATTTTCTGTGAGCCTTATTTCACTCATATCTTAGTATCTGTAGTGCTCGGACTTATAAGGTCCGTCGACTGAAACTCCAATATACTCAGCCTGCTGCGGTGTTAGTTTTGTCATTTTCACGCCAAGTTTTCCGACATGCAATCTAGCAACTTTTTCATCCAACTGCTTGGAGAGTTTTGTAAGCCTTACCTGCCTGTTGTTCCTGTTATTCCATAGTTCTATCTGAGCCAAAGTCTGGTTAGAGAAAGAACATGACATAACAAAAGAAGGATGTCCTGTTGCACAACCAAGGTTGACAAGACGGCCTTCAGCAAGAAGGATTATCTCTCTACCATTAGGCATTGTATATTTTGCGACCTGAGGTTTGATCTCATTTCTTTTTGCTATCTTCTGAAGACCAGAAACATCTATCTCATTGTCAAAGTGCCCAATGTTACAAACTATAGCCTGATCCTTCATCTGCTTCATGTGCTCAACTGTTATAACGTGATAGTTACCTGTTGCTGTAACAAAGATATCTCCTTCCTTTAGGGCTTCTTCCATTGTTACTACTTCATATCCTTCCATTGAGGCCTGAAGTGCGCAGATAGGGTCTATCTCTGTAACAAGTATCCTTGCTCCAAAGCCTTTTAGTGACTGAACGCAACCTTTACCAACGTCGCCATAACCAGCAACAACGCATACCTTACCTGCTATCATTACATCTGTTGCGCGTTTGATACCGTCCAATAATGATTCCCTGCAACCATATAGGTTATCGAACTTTGATTTTGTAACTGAGTCATTAACGTTTATTGCTGGAACAAGAAGGGTCCCTTCTTTTTCCATCTGGTATAGACGGTGAACACCTGTTGTTGTTTCCTCAGAGACTCCGTACCATTCCTTTATGACGTTCTGCCACTTGGACTTATTAAGTTCATAAGCATTAGCGATACATTTCATAAGAGATACTTCATCTTCTGTATCATAGACCTTCTTAAGCAACGCAGGGTTCTTCTCAATATCTGCACCTTTGTGTATCATAAGTGTAGCATCGCCGCCGTCGTCAACTATAAGGTTAGGACCTTTTCCGCCAGGGAATGTAAGGGCTTGTTCTGTACACCACCAATATTCATCAAGTGTTTCTCCCTTCCATGCGAACACAGGGATACCAGCTTTTGCTATTGCAGCAGCAGCCTGATCCTGGGTCGAGTAGATGTTGCATGATGCCCATCTTACGTCCGCGCCAAGTTCTTTTAGCGTTTCTATCAACACCGCTGTCTGTATGGTCATGTGCAAAGAACCTGAGATCCTTGCGCCCTTAAGCGGTTTCTGTTTTCCGTATTCTTCTCTTAATGCCATAAGACCAGGCATCTCTTTTTCTGCCATTATGATCTCTTCTCTTCCCCATTCAGCTAGGGACATGTCCTTTATCTTGTAATCTTGCATTTTAAGTTCACCTCTTAATATTTTATTTAGACCTTTTTAACTTAATTCGTGTACCAACAATCCATCTTTTAGTTTTGGCTCGAACCACGTTGACTTAGGAGGCATTATCATGCCTGCATCAGCCACGTTCATAAGCTGTTCTACCGTTGTTGGGAACATGCTGAAAGCGACCTTGAATTCGCCGTTATCAACTCTTTTCTCCAGTTCCTTTGTTCCTCTTATACCGCCGACAAAATCTATCCTCTTATCTGTCCTAGGGTCGCCTATACCAAGTATAGGTTGTAATAGGTTGTTCTGAAGTATGGCTACATCTAGGCTGTTGATAGGGTCTTTTTCTGGAAATGAGCCTTTCTTAGCTTTCAAGGTGTACCATTTTTTATCCATATACATACCAAAAGTGGTAGGGCTTGTAGGTTTTGCAATGCCTGATTGTGTAACATCAAAAGCTTTTGATATAGCTGTCATGAACTGGTCTGTGTTCATACCGTTAAGGTCTTTTACCAGCCTGTTGTAGTCCATGATCATAAGGTGTGTTGCAGGAAAGTATGTAGCCAAAAAGAAATTGTATTCTTCTGTGCCCTTGTGATTTGAGTTCTCATCTCTCTTTTTTGCACCAACTCTATAAGCTGAAGCAGAGCGATGATGTCCGTCCGCTATGTACAGTGTAGGTATCTCTTTAAAGTAATTAACTACCTGCGCTACTGTCTTTTCATCGTATATAGGCCAAACGTCGTGCTTTATACCGTCTTCAGCTGTAAATGAATACTCAGCTGGGTTCTTTTTGGTCCAGTCGGACACAAGCTGATTTATACCTTTATGGTCCCTGTAGGTGAGAAAAACAACGCCGGTGTTCGCATTGGTAGTTTCAACGTGGCGACATCTGTCATCTTCTTTATCCTTACGGGTAAGCTCATGCTTTTTTATAATGTTCTTTTC
>JBAXXF010000107.1:0-5330 GCA_037128035.1 bacterium
GGATATACTTACATTGAAGGTTGGGCCCCTGTAAAATCCCTCTATATGACCGTTGTAACTTTGACGACAACAGGGTTCATAGATTCCCAACAGTTAAGTGTAAAAGCTCAGTTGTTCACTGTATGTCTTTTAGTCTCTGGTTTTTTTGCACTGGCGTTCGCAGTGGCAATGCTTTCTAAGTTGATCATAGAGGGTGAGTTAGAACAAATCTTTGGGAGGAAAAAAGTGGAAAAAAAGCTTAATAAAATAAAAGACCATTCAATTATATGTGGTTACGGTAAAATGGGGAAAATAGTAGCCAGGGATTTTTGCTTAAGAGGACACCCTTTCATAGTAATAGAAAAAGATGAAAAGGTATGTGAAGAGCTCAATGATGCAGGGTATTTATATGTTAAAGGAGATGCTAAGAACAATGAAACATTGCTAAAAGCCGGCATAGAGAAGGCAAGCAGTATAATCCCAGTAATAGACGATGCTGGTAACCTTTTTATAACTATAACGGCTAGGGCCATCAATTCCAAAATAAATATAATAGCCAAGATAAATGAAGAGGAAAATAGAAGTAAATTCATGCAGGTAGGGGCTAATAAAGTTATTTCGCCTTTTACGATAAGTAGTACCAAGATAGTAAGGTCCGTTCTCAACCCGGCCATAGAGAATTTTCATGAGATAACCAGTGGAAACAATAACTTTGAGTTCCAGATGGCGGAATTAACGATAAGTGCCAAATCTGCATTAAGTGGTAAAAGCATCTCTGAGTCAAAAATAAGTAAATATGGAGTAATAATAGTAGGTTTGAAAAAGAAGAGTGGCGTGGTCTCCTTTCCACCAGAGTCTTCCACTGTACTTGAAGACGGTGACGTCCTTATATCCATAGGTAAGAAAAAGGGAATAGACAGGCTTATTTTGGAGTCAAAATAAAGTATTTGACCGCCCCTTGATATTATGGTCTTTTACCAATGTTTTTGTAATTAACTGAAAGGAGGATTCATAAAATGTCTCATGTAATAGATAAACAGAAATGCGTTGGTTGTGGAGCCTGCCAGCCTGAATGCCCAGTGTCAGCTATTAATCCTGATGGCAGCACATTCAAGATAGAAGCTGCAACATGTATAGACTGTGGAAATTGTGTTGGCGTTTGTCCCGTTGAAGCTATAGCCGCTGGAAATTAGTCCTATCCTTTAATTTGGGAAAATATCATCAAACGGGAATGCGCTAAAACGTATTCCCGTTTTTATCTTTGGGAGCTCATAGGTTTTATGCATATACCAGATAATTATCTTAGCCCATCCACTTGTGCTGTTCTTGGTGCAGCGATGGTGCCTATTTGGGTAGTTGTCTTTAGAAAGGTAAAGAAAGAGATAACACTACAAAAATTACCTGTGCTCGGTATCTTTTCTGCATTTTCATTTTTAATAATGATGTTCAACATCCCTCTCCCTGGCGGTACAACAGGGCATGCAATAGGGGCTACACTTATTGCTGTGCTAATGGGACCCTTTGTTGCATGTATAACTGTTACAGTTGCTCTTTTGATCCAAGCGCTGTTCTTTGGGGATGGAGGCATTCTTGCCTTCAGTGTTAATTGTTTTAATATGGCTTTTTTAATGCCGTTCGCTGGTTACTATATATATAGGTTGATTAAAAACGTTGCCGGTAACAACAAGGCTGGTAATTTAGTAGCGCTGTTCCTTGCCTCTTACGTTTCGTTAAATATTGCAGCATTTGCTGCGGCTATTCAGTTCGGTATACAGCCTATTTTGTTTAGATCACAGTCAGGATTACCTTTGTACGCACCATATCCAATAGGTATTTCAATACCTGCAATGATGATACCTCACCTTCTAGTAGTTGGCCTTGTAGAGGCTCTTGTCTCAGTTGGTATATATTCTTATGTGAGCAGGATTAACCCGGAAATGATCCACGGGGATAAGCCAAGCCGTCTAAAACCTGCATATGCCATGATAGTTTTTATGGTCATCCTTTCCCCTTTAGGACTTCTTGCCTCTGGCACAGCTTGGGGAGAATGGGGAAATGAAGAACTAAGGAAAATGCTGGGCTACATCCCTATTGGGATGGGGAAAGGTTTCTCTTTTGGTTCATTGATACCTGGGTATGCCATACCCTCTATAAATAATGAAGTTATGGCCTATGCCATCTCAGCGATGTTGGGAGTGGCGATTATATTTATATCTTTTAAAGCTATTGCATTATATATAAAAAAATAATGCATGACTGGCTTTTAAAAAAAGACGAATATCGACCAGCTCCAGACAGGATCTTCTTTATCGATAAAAGCATGCTTTCCATCGTTTCAAGGATCTCAAGGCTTAAACGGGAAGAGAGGAGTTCAACTTCATTCTTCTATACTCTCAATCCAGGTCTAAAATTCCTTACGACGGTAGCCCTTGTTATAGTGATCTCATTTTTGAGAGATTTTTCGTCGGTGGTACTTCTCTTCTCATATTTTCTTCTTAGTTTAGCCTTAATAGATATATCAGAGATAAAGAAGATAATAGGTGTCGCTGTTTTTGCTTTTATTTCTAGTGCTGTTATCTTAACACCCTCGGTATTAATGGGCAACTTTTTGAATAGTCTGATAATATGTATCAAGGTAGTTTCAACGGTCATGGCCGTCAATATCTTTGCATATACTACCAAGAACCAGGACGTTACAAGATCTATCAAAACACTTAGGGTCCCGGATATCCTTATATTGGTCTTTGATATAACCATCAAATACATCGTGGTCGTAGGCGATATAGCTGTTAACATGCTTAACTCGCTAAAAATAAGATCTATCGGTAAGAACGATCACAAAGTAGCTTCTTTGGGCAACATAATTGGTTTCCTTTTCATAAAATCTAAGAAATTCTCAGAGGATATCTATTCCTCCATGTTGTGCAGAGGTTTCAACGGAGAATACACCGTAAAGGAAAGTAGCGCTGGATTTGGCCTTTACGATTATATTTATATTGTAGTAAATACGTTGTTGATAGCAGGAGTTCTAATATGAGTGCTTTAATAGATATCACGGGCTTATCCTTTAGATATTCTGACAGCAAGGCGCTTGACCGTGTTGATCTTAGCATTCATGAGGGAGACTCCCTTGCTGTGGTCGGTCCCAATGGAAGCGGAAAATCTACTCTGTTGAAGATAATGAACGGATTGATCTTTCCAGAGAGCGGCGGATATTCGTTCAAAGGTGTTCAGATAACAGAAAAGGCGTTAAAAGAGCCTATCTTTTCCAAAGCGTTCCATAAGTCCATTGGTCTTGTCTTCCAGAACTCAGACACGCAGCTTTTTTGCCCAAGTGTGTATGACGAGATAGCTTTTGGGCCTATTCAAATGGGAATGGATGAAAAGCAGATAGAGCAAAGGGTTGGAGACTGCCTTAGTCTTTTAAAGATAGAGCATATAAAGGACCGCGCCCCTTATAATTTGAGCGAAGGGGAGAAGAAAAAGGTAGCTATAGCGTCTGTACTTGCCCTTAATCCGGAGGTTTTGGTCTTTGATGAGCCCCTTAACGGGCTAGATCCCAAGACCAAAAAGTTCTTAAAGGGGCTTATGATAGAGGTCAATAACGCTGGAAAGACCATAATCTGCGCCACACACGATTTTGAGCACATAAAGGGTGTTTTTAGGAAAGTTCTGGTGCTGTCTGAAGATAATAAAGCGGTCTTTTTGGGCGACTATGACAAGATAATGAACGACGAAAAATTCCTCCTCCAGAACAACCTCAAGTAACTAGGTTTATTAACTTTTTTAATGTGCATCAATTTTGCTGCTTTATAGTCGTTTTATATTTGTAAAATCAAGGACTTTGTTATAACTCTCTACATCTGGAGGAGTTATAAATGAAAAACGAGACGTTGATCCTTCTCACTGTTTTTGTTCCAGTTATTGGGTCACTACTACTTCCTATGATAGGAAAAATAAGTGAGACGACCAGAAATCTTTGCGCGCTTATCTTTGTTGCGGTTTCTCTTGTCTGTTCATTTCTGCTACTTCCAACGGTCATGAGTGGTCAAACGGTTTCTGCTCTTTACATTAAATCCATGAGCATGAACTATTTCTATGCCGATACCTTGGCGGTATTTGTGGCGATAGCGTCATCGCTGGTTGGAACAATAATAGTTTTTTATTCTTTCGGATATATAAGTCATTATGAGCATAGAGATGAATACTACTTGATGGTCGTGTTGTTCCTTGGCTCAATGATGGGTATAATTTATTCTAGAAATCTTATATCGCTCTATATATTTTGGGAAATAACAGCAATAGCTTCCTGGAGGTTGATAGGGTTCTTTAGAGATAAGGCATACGTCCTTCGAGCTGATAAAGCATTCTTGATCACAGCGTTCGGTGCTCTTGTAATGTTGATAGGGTTTGTTGATATTTACGGGACTGCTGGTTCTTTTGATCTTGGGGTCATATCTCAAGCAAAGGTATCCAATTTTGCGGTCCTATTGATAATGTTCGGTATACTTTCAAAATCCGCAACGCTTCCATTCCATACATGGTTGCCTGATGCCGGTGTTGCGCCATCACCTGTTACTGCACTACTACATGCCGCTGTTCTTGTTAAGATAGGTGTGTACGTGTTCGCAAGGTTGTTCGTTGCTACCATTCATTTGGATCAGATGTGGACGGTCATCATTCCTGTAATAGCAGGAGCGAGCGCTTTGATCTCAGCCGGTGCTGCGTTGATAGATACTGATATGAAGAGGATAATCGCGTACTCTACCATAAGCCAGATAGGCTTTATATTTCTTGGTCTTTCAATAGGCAACGAGGTTGCTCTAGCTGGTGGACTTCTTTACATACTAATGCACGGTCTAGCTAAAGCATGCTTGTTCCTTTGCGCTGGTATAATCGAACAGGGAACTCATACAAAGGACATAACCAAGATGGGCGGGCTCATAAAGACGATGCCGATAACTGCTATCTCATTCCTTATCTGTGCATTTTCTGTAATGGGTATCCCACCATTTGGCGGTTTCTTCTCAAAATACTTAGTAATGAACGGAGCTTTCAAAAGCGGTCATACAGCAATAGCGTTTACGTTCTTGTTTGGTGCCGCATTGACCATAATATATCTATTCAGGATCTTCGTGCTGATATTCATGGGGCATTCTAAACTTGAACATTCAGAAAATGCAGATGCACCAATATTTGTAATATTAGAAGGGATAATAATTGATGTTAACCCGCTGCATTGTTGGAATACCGCTTTCCCAATTACCGAAACCTGGGAGGGTATGTTTACCGAAACCAAATCAGTACATCCCGAAAACGACAACTGGCCAAAATCAGTCATAGTATAAGGA
>JBAXXF010000108.1:0-5310 GCA_037128035.1 bacterium
GATAAAGGTAATAGAACCTCGTTGATTGGGGGATAGGATGAAACTTTACAAGACCAAAACCTTTTGGATCTTTACTGCGGTCATAATAGCCACGGTAATATTTGCCATGGGGCTTTTAAGCTGCTGATAAAAACTGGTACACCGCAAGGGACTTGAACCCCTAACAACCGGTTTCGAAGACCGGTGCTCTATCCAGTTGAGCTAGCGGTGCACTTACAGGCTTTATAAATCGTTAGAGTAACCGGTGTCAACACCATATAACCAGGAGTTAATTGATGTTCAACAACCTTATAAATGGTTTCAATAAAATATTGGATAGGCTTAAAAAGCCTGGGACCGTCAGAGAAAAAGATATTGAATCGGTCTTGGATGATCTTAAGACATCCCTGCTTGAAGCTGACGTCCATTATGATGTAGTAAATCAGTTCCTGTCGGCGGTAAGGGAAAAATCTTTAGGGGCTGAAGTCCACAAAGCTCTATCCCCTTCTCAGCAGATCCTTAAAATAATACATGAAGAGCTAACAGAGCTACTGGGCAGTAAATCGGTGAGCTTAAGCTTTAAGGGAACCCCGGCCGTGATAATGCTGGTCGGTCTTCAGGGATCAGGTAAGACGACCACAGCAGTAAAATTAGCAAAACATTTAAAGGAAAAACTTAATAGGAATCCCTTGCTGATAGGTGTGGATTTTAATAGACCCGCCGCTGTTGAACAGTTAAAAGTTCTGGCTGATGCCAACAACATAGACGTATGTAATGCAGAGATCAGGAAGGCTTCTAAGGCTGTAAAAGAAGCAAAAGCGCTGGCTGCAAAAAATGGTAACGACACTATCATCATAGACACGGCAGGGCGCTTACACATTGATAAGGAGCTGATGGATGAGCTCCACGAGTTAAAAAAGGATTTTGATCCTGCTGAAATATTGCTGGTTGCTGACTCCATGCTAGGTCAGGACGCCGTTAATGTTGCAAAAGAGTTTGACGGATTACTGAACCTTAGCGGTTTTATTCTTACAAAGATGGACAGTGATACCAGGGGTGGAGCGGCGCTCAGTCTCTTCCATACCACCAAGAAGCCTATAAAGTTCATGGGCTTTGGCGAGAAGATCTCTGAGCTTGAGGTTTTTCATCCGGATCGCGTATCTTCACGAATACTTGATCTTGGCGACATGATGACCTTGATAGAAAAAGCTGAGTCACATTTTGACAAAGAAGAAGCTATAAAGATCGAAAAGAAACTAAGAAAAAATACTTTTGATATCGATGATTTCAAAGATCAGCTAAAACAGCTCAAAAAACTTGGCTCATTATCAGGAGTAATGTCAATGATCCCGGGCGTTTCTGGCATGATGAAGAAGCTTGACGGCATGGCCCCTCCAGAGGAAGAGCTAAAGAAGATAGAGGCCATGATAGATTCTATGACCAAAAAAGAGCGCCAAAAGCCTGATATTATTGATGGAAGTAGGAGAAAACGCATAGCTTTAGGAAGTGGGACCACTGTAAATGACGTTAATAAGTTCCTAAAGTCCTTTGATCACATGAAAAAGTTAATGAAAAACTTGCCAAAATCGGGAATTTCTGGTTTAGGGATATAGGTATTAATCTAGCTTAGGAGGCTTTTAACAATAATGAGTGTTACTATTAGAATGTCAAGACAGGGCTCAAAAGGAAATCCGTTCTACAAGATAGTTGTGGCAGACAAGTCATTTGCTAGAGACGGCAGATTTATAGAAAAAGTTGGAACATACGATCCAAACAATAAAGATGGTTTGGTTTTAAATAAGGAAAGAGTTACTTACTGGCTTGGCGTAGGGGCTAAGCCTACACAGACTGTTGCATCGCTGATTAAAAGAAAGTAAGCAGGTCGCGATTCTCTGAGGAGGTGGATGATGACGGGAGAGCTAAAAGAACTTGTCACTGTGATGGCCAAAGCGTTGGTTGATAAACCTGAGCAGGTTGAGGTTTTTGAGACAGCAGGAGAACAGACAACAGTATTGGAACTTAAAGTTGCAAAAGAAGATCTAGGAAAAGTAATAGGCAAACAAGGTAAGACAGCAAGGGCAATGAGGACTATCCTTAGTGCTTCTGCGACAAAACTTAGAATGAGATCAATTCTTGAGATAGTTGATTAGGGATCATGGAGCAACACATAGTTGTTTCTGATCGCGAACTTATCAAGATCGGTAAATTAACTTCAACAGTAGGAATAAACGGGAGTGTGAAAATCACTCCCTTTTTTTTTACTTCAGATGAACTTCTGGACCTAATAACTAATTACGCTTCTGAACTATATCTGTATTCGGAAAAGACGTTCCCTAGAAGGCTAACGCTATCGTCTTGTAGGTTAAGCAAGGGTACTGTTACGGCCTGTTTTGAAGCGATATCCAACATAACGGAGTCCCAGGATAACCTTGGCAGATCCCTCTTTGTGGATAACGAGGTTTATGCTGAATATTTGAAGAAGACGGACAGCATAATCAAGTACATGGGGTACAGCGTAAAGGATGTTAACCTTGGCGATATAGGCACCGTTGTGGGCGTGCAAAGACAGGGACAAAAACTCCTAATAGTTGATGATGGAACAGGCGATGAAAAGCTAGTGCCGTTCGTACCGCAATTCATAGATAATATTGACGACCAAAATAAGTGTGTTAAGACAAATCTGCCAGAGGGAATTTTTGGATGAGATTTGACATAATTACCTTATTTCCAGAGCTTATATCCTCTTACTTTGAGGATAGTATTTTAAAGCGCGCGCGAACTAAAGAGATCATCTCCGTTAACCTTCACCAGTTAAGGGACTACGCATTGGACAAACATAAGCAGGTCGATGACTCCCCGTTCGGTGGTGGAAGCGGAATGCTACTGAAAGTGGATGTATTGGGCCTGGCTGTTGAAAAAGTAACAGAAATGGATAAAGAAAAACCTTATGTCGTCTATCTGAGTCCCCAGGGTGAAAAGTTGGATAATAAACTTGCACGGGAATTCTCTGCAAATAAGAGAATAGTCCTTGTTTGTGGTAGATATGAAGGCGTTGATCAGAGGTTCATAGATCTCTACGTCGACAGAGAGATCTCCATAGGGGATTATGTATTAAGCGGAGGAGAACTGCCCGCGGCCGTTTTTGTGGATTCCGTCAGTAGGTTCATTCCGGGTGTGGTGGGAAGAGAAGAGTCCGTGAGCAGCGATTCCTTGGAAAATTCTCTCCTCAAGTATCCACAATACACGAGGCCAAGGAACTACAAGGGGCTGGACGTACCCGAAGTCTTGTTGTCGGGTAACCACAGTGAAATAGAAAAATGGAGAAACGAGATCTCGAAGAAAAAAACAAAGGATAAAAGAAGTGATCTCTTATGAACATTAAAGACTTAGATTTTAACATTGCACTCATCCACTATCCGATAAAGGATAAAAATAATGCCATAATAGCGACCGCTGTCACTAATATGGACGTGCACGATATATCCAGATTAACAGCTACGTTCGGACTAAAAAAATATTATGTGGTAACGCCTGTAGTTGAACAGCGTGCTTTGGTCAACAGGATAAGGGATCACTGGAAGAGCGACTATGGTAAGAAGAGAAATGATACTCGCTCTCAAGCTCTGGAATATCTGGATGTAGCCGCAACTATGGAAGATGCGATAGAACAAATAAAAGCTACTACAGGTAAAGAAGTTAAGTTGGTCTCTACATCGGCTAGAAAATTTGAAAAGTCCCTGAGCATAGATTCTTTTGTTACCGGTATTGATCCAAAATATGCTTATCTGCTTATCTTTGGAACAGGCTGGGGGCTTACTGATGAAATTATGGAAAAATCTGATTACATTCTTGAATCATTATCATACGATACGGGCTATAATCACTTGCCGGTAAGATCGGCTGTTTCAATTATGTTGGACAGATTGTATAATAGTTTTAGAAGGTTAAAAGATTAAGATGAAGGGCGTAAAAGCATTCGGACGTACAGACATTGGTAGGAAGAGATCAGGTAATCAGGACAGTATCGTCCTGAACGACAAGATAGGGCTCTATGCTATCGCTGACGGGATGGGCGGCCATAAAGGCGGAGAAATAGCGAGTGCGTTGGCTGTTGAGGTCCTTGAATCTGCCTTAAGCAAAATAGATGAGAAAAAACATATACAGATAGTCCCTTTCCTCAAAGAGGCTATCTCCCTTGCATCCATAAGGATACACGAAAGGGCGTCCATGGATGACAGCCTTAAAGGTATGGGAACTACACTTGTGTGCGTATTTTTTTACGGTGCTAAGTGTTACATAGCCCAGGTAGGGGACAGCAGGGTCTACCTTCACAGGGAAGGTGATCTCTGGAAAATAACGGAAGACCACTCACTTGTTAATGAGCAGGTCCGATCTGGTCTGATAACAAGATCTCAAGCAGATAAACTAGCATACAAGAACGTAATAACTCGCTCTGTAGGCTTTGAGGAAATAGTTGAAGTTGATGTATATGTAAGGGAATTACAGAGCGGGGACCTTTTTCTCCTTTGCTCTGATGGTCTGACATCAATGATAAACGACGATGAAATAAAAAGTAATATAGATCCTGACGATATAAAGAAGAGTGTTAACGATCTGATAGATGCAGCTAATAATGCAGGCGGTTACGACAACGTAAGCGTAATAATCGCGAGGGTAGATTAATCCAAAATGAGATTTCGTCCCTATACATTCATGATAGTTCCACAGGACTCTAAAAGGGTCTTCAAGATAAAAATACCTTTCTACGCAATGATAACTGGCCTCGCTATAATTTGTGTTGTGGGCTTCATGCTAATGTATGTGGTCTTTGATTACATGTACGTAATGAGTGGGTTCCAAAGCATAGAGGACATGAAGGTTAGGAACAGGAAACTTGGGAAACAGCTTTATTCATATAAAATGCGAATAGATGAAATAGAGAACACGATGGAAAGGCTTAAGACCCTGACCACGAAGTTAAAGATAATATCCAATCTTGGAGATTCAGAGGACAGGGATAAAAATCTATATTCAGAGGCTGACGTCATAGAGGGAATAGATGATTTCTCTATGAGCAGTGATGCAGAGATAGATGGCGAATTTAGGAACATGCAGGGTAAGCTGAAAGATATAGAATATAAGATGGCGTATCAGGAAGAAGAACTTAATAAGTTCAGCGAGTATCTTGCTGAGCAGAGTGCATTACTTGCCGCAACACCTTCCATCATACCTGTTAAAGGATGGATAACATCGTACTTTGGTAGCAGGTTAGACCCATTCACTCGCAAGATAGCCCGCCACGACGGTATCGATATATCCACCAGGTTAGGA
>JBAXXF010000109.1:0-5246 GCA_037128035.1 bacterium
GTAGAGCCTTCAGGCGCAAGGGCCGCAAATTTTATCTCGCTGCCATATGCTAAAGACGTCAAAATGAAAGCAGAACACAAGAATACTTTTTTGAGCATTTTTCTCTCCTAAGCTAATTTTTATAATATTTTCATTCAAAAAGACCCTTTACTGTCTTTTTAAGTTCTGGTGTCCTGTTCTTTACGGACACGTTGATAAGCGTGGTGTCCTTTAATGCGTTTGCATCGGTCTTTTCTATCTCGTCCACTAGTTCAAAGAATTTCTTTTTGTCTTGAACAGCAGGTGCGCAGTACTGAGCATATAAGAACTGTATTATGAGCGATTTGTGATCTGATTCCTTTAGCGCTTCTTCCATCAGTTTTACGCCTGCTTCAGGTTTTCCACCAAGCATTTTAGGCATTGCACAGTCCAGGGTTGCCTTAAGGGCCAGTGGAGCACCGTGGTAGTAGCTCTTGTCTAACTGTATCATCCTGTCTGCCAATATCCTGACCTTTGGAAGGTCGGAGACATGGTCCACATTAGATTTATTCATGTTTATAAGGAGCGCCCAGTTGAATACGGTCCAGAACATCGCCTCTCTTTGTGTAAGATCATGAGCGGCCGATTCAAGCATCTCATAATCACTTTTTTCTAGTGCGGTGTTGAACCTTTTATCTTCTTTCAATATTGAAAGACCGTAATCCATGCCTCTTTTGTAGAATTTGGATATCCTTTTTACTAATTTTGCTTTTTCTACTGGGTCCTTTACATATAGAAGGTCCGTCTCAAGGAATACGAACGCAAAACCGCCATATGCCTGCGATAGCAAGACCCTCAAGTTTTGATTTTTTGGGTTAGATCTGTTGAGGACCTCAAGCAGCTTGAGGTTTGATTCCATTCCAGTGCGAGCCAGATCAAGGTCGTCCTCCTCATAAAAGGCGGAAGTCCCATCCTTTAAGGCATCAGAAGTTATGTCAACTGCAAGCCTAGAAGTACTGCAAGCGCTTACAGCGACCATTATTGTAGCAAAGGCCAAGTAAAATAATCTGGTTCTCTTCATAGAATCATATTTGCAAACTTTTCTAATATTTTCCAGCACAAATTGAACTTTGTTGTTGAAATAAATCCTGCATGTGCTACAAAAAAAATAACTGGTTCTAATATCTTGAAGGAGGTTCATCTATGCTGAAGAAAATGGCGCACGGGCATCCTAAGGGCCTTTACCTGTGTTTCTCTGTAGAAATGTGGGAAAGGTTCAGCTTCTATGGAATGCGCGCACTATTAGTTCTTTTTATGACCAAATTTTTGCTGTTCACAACGGAACAGTCAGGTCAGCTTTATGGTTGGTACTTGGGTATTGTTTATCTTACCCCTCTGATAGGTGGCTACGTTGCGGATAAGTACTGGGGAATGAATAAGTCTATTATTTTCGGTGGTATAGTAATGGCTATCGGGCAATTGATACTTGCCGCAGTTGCTTTTATGAGCCCAGAAGTAGTTCAGACAAAAATGATGTGGTTGTTCTATTTCTCTCTAGTTGTAATGGTAATCGGTTGCGGATTCATCAAAGCTAACATTTCTACAGCGGTCGGAACTCTATATGAGAAGAACGATCCTCGCAGAGACGGCGCATACACCATATTCTACATGGGTATAAATCTTGGTGCATTCTTCTCTCCTCTACTATGCGGAACACTAGGTGAAAAAGTTGGTTGGGGTTGGGGTTTCGGTTCTGCCGGTATCCTAATGTTGATCGGCGTTGTTAACTATATAATGTTCAATAAAAAGCTTCTTCCTCCTGCAGTTTTTGAAGCAGCTAATTGCAAAAAGAACGGTAAGGAAGTTGTTTGTGAGCCTCTTACTAAAGAAGAGAGACACAGGATCGCAGTTATATTCATTATGGCTTTCTTTGTAATATTCTTCTGGTCAGCTTTTGAGCAGGCCGGTAGTTCATTGACCTTGTTTGCAGAAAGTTCAACAAACAGGGCTATATCTATTTTTGGATGGAATTGGGTCGTTCCAACAACATGGTTCCAGTCACTAAACCCATTGTTTATTTTTATCCTTGCTCCTTTGTTCTCCGGACTTTGGATATCAATGGCTGAAAAGAATGTTGAGCCTTCAACTCCTTTTAAGTTCGTATGGGGCTTGGGACTTGTTGCATTAGGTTTCGTTCTAATGGTATTTGCTGTTCTTGCTTATGAAAAGGGCGGACCAGTAAGTATGATGTGGTTGATAGGCGTATATCTTCTTCATACACTTGGAGAACTTTGCTTGTCACCTGTTGGACTATCTCTTGTTACAAAACTTTCTCCAGCAAGATTTGCTTCATTGTTGATGGGTACATGGTTCACAGCTAACTTTGTAGCTAACCTAGTTTCCGGATTCTTTGCAGGCAATTACGATGCTATGAGCCATAAGACATTCTTTATGATACCTGTTATAACAGCAGGTGGAGCAGCGATCTTGTTGCTTCTATTGATAAAACCTATAAAGAAGTGGATGCATGGAATTCATTAGTATTGCAGAGCAGAATAGTTAGTTTTTAATATTTGGAGGTACCTTTAAAAGAGGTACCTCCATTTTTTTACTGTTAGGGAACAAAAAGTCGGGAGGGATAAATGGATAATGTAAATGCAAAGGACATGAAACAGCCTTCTGGGATCTATTTTCTATTTACTGTAGAGATGTGGGAAAGATTTAATTACTACGGCATGAGAGCCCTTCTTGTATTATTCATGGTCAAGTTCTTGAAGTTCGATACAGCTCATGCGGGAAGCACCTATGGTTGGTTCACAGGCTTGGCTTACCTTACTCCACTGATCGGCGGATACATAGCTGACAGATATTGGGGAAGAGGCAAAGCTGTTATAGTTGGTTGTATATTGATGGCTGTAGGACAGTTCGTTTTGGCATCAACAGCAGTTTCATCGTCCATAATGGTATTCTATATTGCGTTGCTTATCATAGTTCTTGGTAATGGTTTCTTTAAACCAAATATCGCGGCAACAGTAGGTACACTGTATGAAAAGAACGATCCCCGCAGAGATGGTGGATTCACAATATTCTACATGGGTGTAAACCTTGGAGCGTTCTTTGCTCCTCTTGTATGTAGCTACCTTGGCGAATACGTAGGCTGGGGTTGGGGCTTTACAGCGGCAGGAATTGGAATGTGCATAGGTCTTATCACTTTCCTATGGGGCAAAAAAAGGTTCTTGGGCGATAAGGTCGCATGCCCTGTTAAGGTGAGCGCTAGTGGTGAAAAGGTCCACTGCCACGGCGATACTCCTCTTACAAAAGAAGAAAAACAGAGAATAGCAGTTATATTCATAATGATGTTCTTCGTTATATTTTTCTGGTCAGCGTTTGAACAGGCTGGAAGCTCCATGACCTTGTTCGCTGATAGTTCTACTAACAGATACATCCCGTTCCTTAACTGGACTATACCTACTGGTTATTTCCAGTCATTGAACCCTTTATTTATCTTCATAATGGCACCGTTCTTCGCTAAGCTATGGGTTAAGATGGCTAACGCTGGTAACGAACCAGCGACTGTTTACAAGTTCGTATGGGGACTTGTTCTTCTAGCTTTGGGCTTTGTGTTAATGGTGTTCGCTGTTATGGCAAATGCAACTTACGGCCCTGTTAGCATGTTATGGCTAGTGGGCGCTTACTTTCTTCACACACTTGGAGAACTTTGCTTGTCACCGGTTGGACTATCAATGGTAACAAAGCTTTCTCCTATAAAGTTCACATCATTGTTGCTTGCGTGCTACTACCTTGCTAACTTTGTAGCAAACCTTGTTAGCGGTCTGTTTGCAGGTAATTACGACGCTATGGACCATAAAGTATTTTTTATGATACCAGTTATAACCGCTGGCGGCGCTGCAATATTATTGCTGTTGGTCGCAAAGCCAATCAGAAAATGGATGCATGGGGTTCACTAGGTATTATATTTTTCTTGGATATGTATAAAATGAACGGAGGGACGAGTAAACTTGTCCCTCTGTTTTTCTAAGGAGTTTGCAGATGAAACAAATGAATTTTTTCGAACATTTTAATACCCTATGTAGAGAACTAGACTCTCATGGAGTCTTCCTGACCGTAAAGGATAGGGATGGACGAGTTAACACTATGACCATAGGTTGGGCTACAGCAGGCATAATATGGAGCAGGCCTGTAATGACAGTACTGGTCCGTCCTGTGCGCTACACTCACAATCTAATAGAGAACGCCTCGACTTTTACGGTAAGCGTACCAGAGGGACATAATCTTGAGAAAGAGTTGATGTATTGCGGGACAACATCTGGCAAAGGGATAGATAAAGCGGCAAAGGCGGGAATAACCCTGGTCCCAGGGATGCTAGCGAATTCCCTTGTGGTAAAAGAGTGTAAATACTTCTATGAATGCGAAATCATTCACAAAAACGTTATAAATGAAAAGACCTTGAGTAAGGAGATAACAGATGATCTTTACACTCAAAAGGACTTTCACTCCATCTATTATGGAGAGATAAAACACTCGTACGCCCTATAGCTAAAAGCCTCTTGACTACTTGAGACCTTTACTGGTAAAACTCTTTGGAATTTTTAGAAAAAAGGAGTGTGTTTGAAAAATGGCTAATCATAAATCCGCGATAAAAAGGAACAAGCAGAACCTTCAGCAGAACGAAAGGAATAGCATGGCTAAGACCAAAATGAGATCTGCTATAAAAGAAGTAAGGGAAGCAGCTGCCAGCGGTAACAAAGAAGAACTTATGAAAAAATTCTTGAGCGCTCAGAAGATAATAGCGACTACATCAAGCAAAGGTGCTATCGCGTCCACTACTGGGGCAAGATATATTTCTCGTCTTGCGAGCTTGGTAAATAAGACAACAGCCTCAAAGAACTAATTACGGTTTGAAGATAGAGTTAGCCCAATATGCCGGCTTTTGCATGGGAGTTAGGCGAGCGCTTAGTCTCTGCATGGAAGCCATACTCAAAAAGAACGTCCCTATCAGGACCCTTGGTCCAATAATCCACAATGCCACTGTAATAGAAGAGCTCGAGTCCTATGGGATAAAGAGCATCAAGAGCCCTGAAGAAGTCGAGAAGGGCGACTACGTCCTCATAAGAACGCATGGTGTAACCCCACAGGTGAGGCACGAGCTTGCTAAGAGGGGTGCAAGGATAATAGACGCGACTTGTCCAAAGGTCGCAAAAGTGCAGGCGATAATAAGAAAACACGTTGCAAATGGATATTTCATGATCATCATTGGTGATCATGGT
>JBAXXF010000110.1:0-5230 GCA_037128035.1 bacterium
TAGGTAAAAGCTTTTTCTTCTTTGGTGCCTTATCTTCTTCATATCCAAAAGACTTCTCTATTTTCTTTATATCACCGTCAGTCAAAATAGGAGCGACCTTCTCTATAACAGGTCTGTTGCCCTTGGCATCCTCGGGCCCCATGTCTATACCTTGTGCTCCCTGTACCTGAGGGTTCATGACCATGAACCTAAGCGTGGATGAACCTATCTCTATTATATCGCCACTGGTCAGAGCTATAGGTTCTTGGGCTTTTTTGCCATTAACCTTTGTTCCATTCGAGCTGTTAAGATCTATCAGATAATAGTTCACACCCTGCCTGTACATACGAGTGTGTTCTCTTGAAACAAGATCATCTATCAGGACTATGTCGGCATTTTTTGCTCTACCTATTATCACAGCATCTTTTTCAAGAGAAAATGTCTTATCCTTGTATGGTCCGCTTATCACAATAAGCTGATACAAGAGCAGCGCTGGGCCAACTGTTGTGGCATCACCTACTTCAGGTCGTGAAACTATCTCTATTGGTTGACCATAGATGGTGGAGGACTCACCCTTTTTAGCTTCCTCTTCTGCCTCTTTTACTACTGTGCCTTTTTTTACTATTTTAGATTTTTGTTTTTCTTCTTTCTGTTTTTCCTGCGCTTTGGCTTGATCCTGCTCCTCATCTTGCTTACCAAAATCCTCAGGTTTACCGGTCATTGTGAAGAATTCAAAATCGCTATTTGCTTTCTTTGATGCTTTTTCTTTTTCCTTAGATTTATTCTTTTTACCAGCGCTGGTATCTTCTATCTGTTCTATGATCTCCTGGTCCTCAACGATAGGGACTTCCTCTGTTCCGGATGTACCAGCATCTGTTACATCGATAGTATTTTCGCTCTGGGAGAGGGCAATAATGACATCGCCGACCTCAAGTCTATCACCTCCGGAGATCGTCCCCTTATCTGTGGCTTCTCCATTTTTAGATAAGACCCCAAACTTGCTCTTTTTAACAAATGAGAAGGATTCCTTACCCGATTTTTTGAATTCTATATGTTTTCTAGCGATCCCGTCTTCTAGTATCGTGATGTCACAATCATCAGAACGACCTAGAGTGAATGAATCTTTTATTATGTCATATTCACTTAGCAGCTTTCCGTCTTTTAAAATTTGTATCTTCATTCTTCAATAACCATTCCTTTTCTTTTTTCGGATATATTCTTCATCTTTTCAGCTTCTTTAAAAAGGTTTGAGTTAGGTTCTCTCACATTAAGGTTCATCACTTCGTTGAAACACCTTATGGCGTCGTCGTACCTATATTGGGACATCATCTCTTTACCTATCTTCATTTGCTTTTCACTTTCTGCTTTGATCTTCTCGTTCAACATTTTAATATAAAAATTGGATTTTGCATGATTAGGATAGAACGTCACAGCCTTCTTGAACGATTCAAGAGCTCTGGCATAGTTCTCCATCCTCATTTCTCTTTTGCCTTCAAAATAAAATTCGTTAGCTTTGTTAAAGAACTCCCTCATATCATCTGAGACTTTAGTGGCGTATACAGGTTCCTTAGGCTCTTCCTTTTCCATTTCCTCTATTGTCTTCCCTGTGTCTGATACTGTTCCTTCTGTCTTTGCTTTTTGCGCGTCAGCTTTTTTCTTATCTTTGTCTTCTCCACCCATGCTCAGCACAGCGATCATTATAATTAGAACAAAGCCAACAACACCATAGAGCATGAACCTTTTTTTATTTGCTCCACCGCTGGAGACAGAACCTGGGACTATTACTTCCCCGGAAGAGGACGAAGATATACCAGGGATCGTACCATCCATTCTTGATTGTGATGCATAATTAACAGGCATTGATTCCAGTTCCATGTACCTGTATGCATGGTTCCCTATCGTGAAGACATCCCCAGAGGCAAGATAGTGGTCCGCTACTTTTTTCCCGTTAACAAAAACACCATTGCTTGATTTCAAGTCCTTTAAGATGTAGCCACCCTCTGCTTTTATAAGCTCTGCGTGGTTCCTTGAAACAGAAGGGTCCGTGATAACGACATCGCAATCAGCGGCTCTGCCAAACAATACTCTGGCCCCGGCTATCCTGAATTGAGCGCCAGCCTCGTTACCTTTTAGGATCTCAAGTCTTGATTCTTTGGCCATAGCTAATTACACCACCTCTATGCTCACACAGTGGTGACTGAATTCTCCTCTATCGCTCTTTATACCACTAACGCTTATCCTGTGGATCTTATCGTTAACCAGAACTTCCTCGCTAAGGTCCTGACCCATTGAATCAAACCTAGATATCAAGTTCAAGATAACACCAAGGATCTTTTGTTCCTTTATGGCATCAACTACTGCTACACCATGCCAATCACCCACCCTGTAGGTTGAAATGTTAGAGAATGCACTATTTGCAGCTACGATTGAATTGGAACTATCCAAAACAAAGAAAGGTATTTTTAACGATCGCCCTACAGAATCAAATATGGACGCAAAGTCTGCTCCATGTGATTCCTGAAGGGAATCTATCCCCGACATTGATCTTGCAGAAGCCCTTCTGGCCCTGCGGAGCAATATGTTAACAAGTTCTATAAGGTCCATTCCTTGTTTTGACCCGAACATGAACGAGACTCTCTTTGACTCTCCCTTTAATGCAAGGTCAACTTCATCGTAGATCCTTACGAATGGAAGGTTGAACAGTTTTGAAAAGAATAATGCTATTAACAGTCCTATAAAACAGGCGATCGCTATTCCTACTACGATCCTCTGCCACGCTCCCGCGAGTGTATGCTTTACGGCTTGCGTAGAAAATTCTATAGCAGCAAACCCTGTATATGTCGTCTCACCTTTTTCTTCTGAATACGCTTTTATAGGTGCTGTAACTATATAGCCGCCACCACCTATAGGATATACATCAGCACCGACCTTTGTCATACTTTTGTAATCTTTTACTTCACCGCTAATGATCTTCCTTACTCTTTCCATTACCGGTCCAGGAAGTTGGTCTCCGCCTCCTTCAGAAGCTGCAAGGACTCGTCCTGTAGGATCTGACACCCATGCGTAAACAACACCAGGCTGTTCCTCTACCGCTTTAACCGACGGTGATTCCTGACCCTGTAAGCTCACCGTGTCCTTGTTCTGTTGTGCAAGTATACTGGCCAGATACACGGCCCTTTGTGCTGTTTCCTGGTCCAAGACCAATCTATCGAACTGTACTACCGGTATCGTTACTATAAGCGTAACAAGTATTATGATGGAAAGTAAGACGACCGTTATTATGGATGACACAGAATATCTTTTTGTTATCGCCTCAAAGAAAGGCATTACTGTCGTATCAAGAAAATGGTCCACATCTCCTTTCAAACCTGGCGCATACATCCTTGGACTGCCCTGATATTCGTCCAGGCCTTCGTCCTTGGACTTAAAGTCCATACCAGGCAAATTAGAGAGTTCTGCGACTTTTATATCACCCCTTATTAGCTGGAAGACATGATCGTGCACTGCTATTTTATCGCCCAGATTAAGGTCTTTTCTTTTTATCATAACTCCATTAACGAAAGTCCCGTTCCTTGATCCCAGGTCGGAAACATATATGGTGTCACCTTTAACTACTATCACAGCATGTTTTTTAGATACCCCGTTGGACGATATCCTTATATCGCTGCTGTCAAGCCTACCTACCAGGTTGTCCCCTTCTTTTAAGATGATCGAACGCGGCGCATTTTGTCCGCTTATACACACTAGGCGATACATTTCAAGACCTCCCCTATCGACAATTGACTGCTATTCACAAGGCCCCTGGGTAATTCCAGTACATGCCTTGCCTTGAACTTTGGTAGACACATTCTCCATGGCGCGACATTGAGATCAATATCGACCACCTGATATTTGCTATTTAGATATACAGCATCTATAGGAAACCTCATAAAGAAAGTATGGATCCAGTTACAGTTAGGTATAAGGAACCCATCCATACTGTCCATGTTTTTATCGAACATAAGTCCCTTAAGTCGATAAACCACTCCTTTTGCTGTTCTTACGTTTGATAATAACAATTTATCCCCAATAAATATCTTCAACTTGTTCATCACCTATTAGGATATATTTTTTTCAACAACATAGGACCTGCTATCGCTATAAAGACCGCAGGTAAGATAAATAAGACCATCGGAATAAGCACCTTGGTGGCTGCCTTTCCGCCCTTTGCTTCCGCCGCCATATATCTTTCATGCCTTATTGAATCAGATTGTGCTCTAAGGACATCACCTACAGGTGATCCCATTCTCTCCGCTGTTACAAGTATAGAGACGAAGGAGGAGACTTCTTTTATGCCTATCCTGACGGCCATGTTCCTGAGGGCTTCACTCCTCATGGCACCAAGCTGTATCTCCTGCATCACCATCTCAAATTCACTTCTTAATGGACCAGGCTGTCCCTTTTCTACGACCTTTGCCATTGCTCCACCAAAATCCAATCCAGCTTCCACGCATAAAGTAAGTAGATCTACGACAAAAGGCATTTCCCTTCTTATCGTTTCCTGTCTTGTCTTTATGACCCCGTTAAGCCACAGACCTGGATAGAACCACCCAAAGACAGCGAACACAGGAACATACATTATGGAAAGCCCCAGACCCGCCACAAAGTTATAAAGATAGACAACGATAGGAAGACAAACAGCAAAAGCTATTTGAAAAGAGTAGAGCTCGTCAGTAGTAAATGTATCCCTGAGGCCAGCACTTGAAAGCTTGACCTTTATCTTGTCCCTTGCTTTATCTATTTTCCAATTAATGACGCTGGGAAGTATCCTAAGGACAACTGGGTATGCGAGTTTTAGTAGTGGAGAGGGGAATTGTTTTTTTGCCAGACCTATTCCAAGTCGTTCCTGATCCTCAATAGACAGTTGCTCGCCCATTATTGTTCTAACAAGAAGAAAGACTGCGGCACCTATGAATATTGCTGCCAATATTAATGATATTGTCCCCATTGCTAGTATTATACAATATTTTTAATGGGTAACTAGAGATATCTCATATTGTTCATGGTGAAGCTCCTTTTCCGCTTCAAACACAAAAGATTTTTTATATTTCTTCTCCATGTAGTCAACCAGGCTTTTTTCGTTTTGGTATATGTGGTCAACAACTAGAGGGTTCATGTATACAATGACTTTTTTTACTTCCTTGTCCAGAGCATCCCTTTCCAACTCTCTGAATACCTCATAGGCTACCGTTTTATAGGACTTGTTATATCC
>JBAXXF010000111.1:0-5225 GCA_037128035.1 bacterium
CGACAGTTCTTTGGTAAAAGCACCAGTTAAGAACGTTATCGAGAACACCTTAAGGCCTAAAATGGCAGATAAGAAACTTGAAACACTCTCTTATCCGTGGGTAGGTTATATTTCTGACGTTGAAGGAAAGGTCCTGGTAACAAGAAGTAATACCGAGGGCACAGTAGTTGTTGCTACTTTTGAGGCCAAAGAGGGTGATCTGGTTCATTCCAAAGACTCTTTTGAGGTCAGGCCAAAAAGTAGTATTAATATACTTCTCAAGAACGAAACAGAAATATCACTTGGTCCCAAGACCGCCTTTAAGATCTATCAACACTACGTAGATGATAAAGAACAAAATAGCCTCTTCAATTTGCTGTACGGCAATGCGAGAGTAGAGATTAAGAACGAGAAAAAAACATCCTCTGTTAAATTATACGCTCCCAACGTAGTAGTGACCGCTAAAAAAGCCGATTTCGCTGTTAGCTACAGCAACTCAAAGAAGATGGCCATAATAGCTGACCTTAGTGGAGATACATCAGTGGTAGGGACTACGGATAGCAAAGAGAGAAAAAGCTATGCACAGCCACTTGCTGAAGATGAGTACTTGGAAATAACGACCTCTTACGATGGTGAGAAAGAAATATATCTAAACTCCGACCCAGCAAAGATGACCAGGAATTATAAAAAGCAGGTACTGGAGAGCTTGAATGCCTCTTATAGAGAGATCGACCCATGGGAATTTACGAGGATAGAAACTAGTTTCTTTAGAATAGCCCCAGGATTTGAATATGCAACGATCAGGGAGTTATCCACGAGCTATTATAATTTCTCAATAGGTTACATCCCTTTGATACACACTTTTTCTGTCTTTTATCTGGAGCCTTATTTCTTTGTAAGTATGGGCTCCTCTAGTAAGCCGTTAATGAGAGCAGGTGCTAATATAGAGGTATATGCCTACAGAGGCTTTTACCTAGGAACTGGGCTTGGTGCTTTCTGGCTTGCGGATGCAAATGGTTCTAAAATGGACTTTAACCTTAACCTTGGCTACACCTTTTCAGATAAGCAATTAGGGGTGTTTGACGGGTTCAGGTTTGGATATTTCATTTCCAAGACCCCGATTTACCATGATTACAGCCTTGTTTTCAGCATTGTGCTGAACTTTAGCAGTGGAAGAAACGAAGATTATTGACAACAGATTGTTTGAGGATATAAGTTTGACGTTCGGCTGGAGAGGTGACCGAGAGGCCGAAGGTAACGGTTTGCTAAACCGTCGTACGGCGTAAAGCTGTACCGAGGGTTCGAATCCCTCCCTCTCCGCCATTTTTTTCAATAAGTATGCGCCGGTAGCTCAGCGGATAGAGCATCGGTCTACGAAACCGATGGTCGTGGGTTCAATTCCCTCCCGGCGTACCACTTTTTAGATTATTTTTTAATTGTTCCCTTAGGTAATTCGATCTCTTCTGCTAATTTCTTTATAAGCTCAAATTTACCGGAAAGTTCACTTACAGGCACTATGTTGGTAGTAGTGTTAATGAAGTCATAGAAACTGGATAATGTAACAGCCATCTCAGAGAGCGATTTGTCTGTTTTTACCAGCTCGCTACTGAAATTAGAGGTTTGCACTAACGCAAACAAGGTCGTGTTCTCAGCTTTTCCTTGGTTCTTAATGATCTCATCCAATATTTGTAAAATGGCTTTTTGTAGAAGTTCTTGGTCACTTAAGCCTTCTTTATTCACATACCTACTTAAAGCACTTCTAAGGTCGTCTTTCTTAGTTTCAAGATTTGTCGCTTTGTTCTCAACCTTAGTTGCAAGCTTACTTAATAGCTCATTCTGAGTTTTAGGAAGATCATTACTACTGTTGTATTGCTCATCCAGCCACTCGCCCATTTTTCTCTCTAAAACGTTTTCAGATGTTTGGGAGGGCATTGTTTTATTGGCTGTTACGAACTCTTCGCATAGACCGTACATTGCGGCCCATTCTGCCTGTATCTTGTCCCATATCATTCCACCAGGCATTTCGTTAAGGGCTTTTATTCTTCTCTGCGACAATGTCCCGTCAATGAATTCCTCTCTCTGATTAGAAAGGAACTCTGCTAGTGATCTTTCTGAAGGACCAGAGCGATCTTCCCAGTAGCTTGATATGCTACATGGGACCCTGTTTTTACCACTTTGGAACTCAGACACGTATTTGACCATGCTCCTGAATTTTATCTCACCTCTATATGTATCAGGCAGGAATTCCCAATATGTATCGGCAGAGTAGAATTTATTAAAAAGCAGATATTGATTTAAGCGTACTTTGTCTTTTTCGTTGCCGAGCGTAACCTTACCTTCTAGGGTCGGCAGTATGTACTCGTTCAGAAGTTCGACCCTTGCCATCTTGTTATACTTTTCCTGTGATCCCATGGGGGCTTTTTCTGCTTCAGCTACCATTTTATAGTATGTTCCGTTGTCCCCTACCAATAGAGATAGCTGGTCATCAGAAAGGCTTTTGTAGCTCGCTGATAATATTATGGACATAAAATCTTCAGGGAGCGAGTTTGGGTCTGCTGAAGTTTTTAATAAATTGGCATTATACATATCTACTGCATAATAGAATGTCTCAGTTGACATGGCTAGCACCGACATCTGCTCATCGTTGAGCTGTCCATTAAAAGGTTTTATATTCTCTATTATCTTCTGAGTATCAAAAAGGAATTCCGTCTTTTTTTCATAATCCTTTTGATTAGGCGCTAGGTCCGATATTAGTTTTAACATGCCATCATCTAGTATGACCGGTATGTCCTCTTTTTGTATCTTAACTTTGATCTTGTCGATGTACTTTTGGATCACAGCGCTATCGTCAAAACTGGACTTGATCACATCTGCTAGGCTGTATCCCATCCTTCTAGAAATGGATATTACCACTAGGTTAGGGTCGTAGCCTTTTTGAGGATACAGATACATCATGTAGTCCATTGCTCCAAGTTTTCTGTCGTGGCCATAAAGCATGTTCAAATCTTCTCTGTCTATCTTTTGCCCTTTCTTGTTGTCAAATTTTTTGATGGCAAGACCTAAAAGGTCTAGGGTCTTTACACCGGTATTATCATTTGTATATTCTTCTAAGACCGATCTCAACTTTTTAAAATCATCAGCATCCCATTTGATAGGTGATCCTTGAGCCAAAGAGATGCGCGGCATTAAAATTATTACAGCGAAGGCTATTTTGATCAGGTGTTTAAGCATTTTATTTTTTTGTTACACCTTTTATATTCTTGATCTGTTGTAAGTATCTTTCCGGTAAGGCCTTTTCATCGAACGGCCAGCTGTGATTAGCAAAGAATAAGTTGAACGTGTCCCATCTCCTTTGGTAGATATCAGCAACATAAAAACGCAATTTTCCATTGTCTTCTAAGTAGCTACCCAATAAAAAGACCTGGGCCATTCTTTCTGTCTTCATGGCGTCATCTTCACTCAAAGATTCTGCTTTTTGTGCAAGATAATAGTAGGTGCTACCTTTTCCAATAAGCATCTCAACGTCAACGTTCCCGAGGCTTGTTTCCTTGGCTATTGCTATCGATACTGCTTCATCCATTAACTCGTCAGTAGTTTTAGACTTGTAGTCGTCCTTTCCATTAAAATATGTGTCTAAAAGGTAGTTTCGTACCTCAGCTTCACTTATTTCTGCATCTGCGAGATCCTCTATAAAGCGATTGTACTCTATCTCCAAGGAGTTCAGTTTCCTTTTCCTATCGGTGCTCATGTTAAGCGCTGCTGTCATCTCTATCACTTCTTTTACTCTTAATGATAGTTTTTCCCTTTCCTCTAGGTCTGTTGTCTCTTTTATTAATTTGATGGCTTCTTTCAGAAAACCATCATCAACGATCATTGGTATGTAACCGGGCAGAACGCCTGTTTCGCTACCAAACATGTAAAGGCAGCCATTAATGAGTTCCTTTATGGTCGTTTTTTTATAGATATCCTTAAGCTTGTTCCCTAAGAACCTTCTGGCAGCTATCTCAAAGAGGGTCGGTCTTTGGGCCTTTTTCATTTTGTTTATGTACATGAAATAATCCAACACGCCTTCTCCGTCATTATCGCCGTAGAGCATGTTCAGGTCCTCTTTGTCTATAGGGCCATCACTTTTTTCCAGGAATTTATTATCAACTTTTTCTATCAAGGCAGAAAGGCCCTCTTTATTAGTAAGAGGGTCATAGCCAAGGTACCTGCAGGCAGTGGCCTTTACTTCAGAGAAATTACTAAAGCCTTGAGCCTGTATGCTAGAACAGCATAGCACAGTTATAACAGCGAATAATGTGTAGAAGGTCTTTGTCATATTTTCTAAAAAACTTATTTTTTCACTAGGCTATAATTTTTTCTAAGCACTTTAGCTTCGTCAATTATTATCTTCTCGGTTGTTGTCGTCTCGCCAACTTTCATTGTAAGGTCCATTAATCTTCCGGTGAATGAGCTTAGGACATCTTTGTCCAAAGACATAGCAGAGAATATCCCCATATTTGGGAAGATCATTCCATCAGCGATAAGTACAGCATTTAGGATGCAGGTGTTCTTGTACTCTGCCTTGTAGTTACCTGTAGAAGTAGTGTTTTCAGCCTGGTCTATATAGAAATAATATGATTGGAGCAGTGCGTTGGCCTGCACGCCATTTAAGGTGGTCATATTGTTTGGTAGAGTATCAATAAATTTATCTACTAATTCCTGTGTTCTGTCGTAGGACTTATCCTTGTCTAGTCCAAGTGCATTAGCAAGAGCATCCCTTGCTACTTTCTCATTCATTTTATACGTGTCTGGCCATAGGATCATTTTCTCTTTTGCTGCATATATCTGGGCGTCCATGCAAGCTTCGATCTGTACAGAACCTAGATCTGCTGGGTCTATCTCTCCAAGGAGCTCTTCTATCTGAAGTACCAGCTTCCCTGTATCTTCTGTTCCAGTAACTACCTTAGAAAATCTCATCAGTTCAACGAGTTTTTCAAATGGACTTTTATCTGTATCGAATGGATTGATTGTGTTCTTATTGTTGGTGTCCTTCTTAGCAGTATTACCTGTGGAGTTTATCTTTTCAATGGAGGCTTCCAGCTTTTTCTGCTGAGCAGGGTTTAACTCTATTTCATTATTTTTAAGCATTTCTATAAGCGTATTCGCTTCGCTAATATGGCCGTCTTTAATTAGGGCTTCCAAAAGTCTCTCGTCTATTATTCTTGTTTCACTACCCTGGAATACACCATTCCTTTTATAAT
>JBAXXF010000112.1:0-5145 GCA_037128035.1 bacterium
CCTCTGTTCTGCGGAGCAGAGATAGCTGTACCAGCGACTAAAAGTTTCATGAACCAGCTTTTGGTGTTCTATATACTTGCGTTGAACGTAGCGGAAAAATTAAATGAAAATGAAAAGGTCAAAAAATATCGTGAATATCTTGATCTTATTCCTGATCTGATCGACCGGACTATAAAGACGACAAAAGATGATATAGAAAAAGTGGCCAAGGACCTTTTTCTTGCCCCAAGTCTTCACATCCTTGCAACAGGGATGCAGGGTATAGCAAGAGAGGGCGCTTTAAAGGTCAGAGAAGTCGTCCTGAACCATACAGAAGGATACGAGGGTGCCGAGTTCAAACATGGTCCTAACACTATCCTTGGCGTGAACACGATCTTTGGTTTTGATGGTGTAAGGTCACTACTGGTAAAATTCTCTGAGGTAATAAACTTTGCTCTTCAGACAACTGAGGGCAAAGGTCTTGATGCAAAAAGCATCAACAATATCTACAAGGCTGTAGCAGGCTACGCTTTTGCCAATACTCAACCTACTGGCCTCAGCTCAACAGAAATGCAAGTGTTCAAAAAAATATTCGAAAAACATGATCTTTTCAACAGCCTCTATAAAAATTACCCGCTGGTCTTTGTTACAGGTCCACATGAAAAAGATGTGAACTTGACCATCTCTCAAATGAACACACACAAGATAAGAGGAACAGATACCTATATAGTAGCAGAAGAGAACCAAAACCTACAAGACGCTGCATTCAAAGTGCCTGTGATGTCTAAGGAGTCTGATTACAAGGCTGGATATATTAGACTTCCTAAAATGGGTAGCAATATGTTGGCACTTTTCTCCAGTGCTGTTGTGCTTCAACTACTCGCACTTAATATGAGCATTAAGAAAATGGTCTTCCTTGATAGTCTAGAGATACAAGATCACGGTGTGCATCCTGATGCTCCTAAGAACGTCAGCAAGTCAATAACTGTAGACTGATCCCACCCTGGGGTATTTATGAAAGAAGGATGAACTCTTTTATCTCATAAAGGGTTTTTTCTGTCTCTGCACGCATGAGATAAATGTATTTTCCCATTGCCTGCCAAAAAAGCTCCGGATTAGTAAAATGGTTGGCAAGGTTATTATGGTATTTAGAGACTATTTCGTGGTGGCTGTGTGCATAATCTCTATCCCTTCTTCCTATGTACGCACAAAAGAATTTTTTATTTGAACTGATATTATTGTCCTGTTTTGCTATCATCTTTGCGTAAGCGGCATAAAGGTCGTCATCAATACTGTAGTTCATCATGTCTATGATCTGCCCACCAGGAGGACGAGCATTTATCTCTATTGGTCTATAGTCCTGTCCATCCTTGAAAAATTCAAAATGAAAGAACTGCTTCTTTAACCCGAACAGATCTACAATATCCTTTCCCATTTTTTTTAGAGCCTGTGGTATAGTCCTTGTGGTATAAAAGAACTGGTCCCTGCCGTTCTGTACATTTTCTATAACACCACATTCATATACAAGTGAATTCTCAAAGATGATATTGCCCTTCCAGTCCAGCAGTCCGTCATATGTTACGATGTCTGCGTTCAGGAATTCTTCCATTATGTAATCATCATTTATTTTGGACCAGGCTTCTTTTAATTGTGTCTCGTTCTCTATCTTAAAAAGTCTTGTCGCACCCACACCTTCATCTGGCTTTAGGATAACTGGATATGAGAGCTCTGACGCCAATTTTAACGCATCCTTGAGATCCACGACCAGTCGGCCTTTTGCCGGATCAAGACCTAGTGATATGAAGCTCTTTTTCATCTCGGATTTTTTCTTTATCATGTCTATGTTCTTTGAACTGATACCCTGTATCTTGAATGCATCATTTATAAAAGCCTGCAGCCTAAGCCAGTGTTCATTGTGCGATTCAACTACATCAAAACCCTTTCCTGTCATAGGCATGACATGGTCATTTAAAAGATAGTTAGTGATCTCCCGTATCCTATTTTTGTCATAGAGGTCAGCCTTTACGTACCATTTTATGCAAGATCTGACATGTTCCGGGAGAACAGTGAAATCGGATTCCCCTATGGCCCAGACGTTTACAGCTGCTTTATCAAGCTGTGTTATGAAATTCATGTAGTTTGGAGGGAATTCGGGTGATATATAGAGATAATTAATCATTGCCATAATTGATAAATACATAAATAATCAAAATAGTACAAGCTCTAAGTGGGTAAGAAGGATCATGAAAACAGTAGCAAAAAAGCATACCACCGTAGGAAATGTTAAGATCATAAAAGATTTTAGCATGCCGCAACTTAAGACCAAAAGAAGGATCTGGATATATTTGCCTCCTGATTATGAAACATCCAGTAAACGTTACCCCGTCCTATATATGCACGATGGACAGAACGTCTTTGATGACTTTACCGCTTTTGCAGGCGCGTGGGATGTTGATAAGACGATGGAGAGGCTTTTCAAATCACGCAAGACCCCTGGAGCTATTATAGTAGGTATAGATAACGCAGGTAAGAACAGGATGCGTGAATATAATCCATGGGCCGAGATAGGTGGGAAGGGAGATAAATATTCTGACTTTATCGTCGATACTTTAAAACCTTATATTGATAAGAACTTTCGCACAAAAAAGAGTAGGGAAAACACAGGGATAATGGGGAGCTCGATGGGAGCTTATATATCTCTCTACATTGCGCTAAAACATCCTCAGATATTTTCCAGAGTGGGTTTGTTATCACCTGCTTTTTGGCTATATCATGACAATCTAAAGGAAATGCTTGAGGGCGTCACTGTAATTGAACCAGTTAAGTTCTACTTTTCTGTTGGGACGGAAGAAGGGGATGAGGAAAGAACAAAACAGTATATTGATTGGACTAAGTTCACCTATGAAGTCCTAAGCAAAAAAATGACGAACAAAAAACGTATCAAGTTGAACATTATAAAGGGCGGCATTCATTCAGAGACTGTTTGGGCTAAAGTATTCAGTCCAGCCTTCTTGTGGCTGTTCAAATAAAAGATCACAAACTTAAGTTCTTACTTCCCCAAGTAGAACCATTATCGCTGGATGTCTGGAATACTAGAGTACTTCCGCCGTCATCAACTAACATCAAATATAATTTCCCTATACCGTTGGATGTCGAGTATTTTAGTGATGAGCTAAGGTAATTAGGCCCGTATACGTTATCAGTTATAGCTACCCCAGTCCCTAATTCTGCAGAGCGGACAGTAAAGGCTGCGCCACTATTGATGGACGATGCGAATTTCAGCCTCATATCGGGAGCTCCCTCGTCCTGAAGCAAGCCATATGCTATGTATACAAAATTAGCGTTTACTGCCATGCTAGGTGCTCTACCGGTATATGTATTTGAATCTACGGTGACCAGGCCTGAATATGAGATGCCACTATTCACGGACTGCATTAGTTGCAGGGTCCCGTTTTTGTTCTCCACTATCCCGCCACCTGGCAATACTGTGTAGCTTCCGGGGTTATAAAAAGCCACGTAAACTGCACCTGGAGCAACAGCAACTGAACTAAATACACCACTTAGAGTGTTGTCTATCTTAACGTTTATTGGTGATCCCCAAGTTACACCGTTAGCAGAACTGATACATCTCAGTCCTCCGAACGTCTGTCTGTAATAGTAGCAGGCATAAACTATGTTGCTTGAATCTATTGCGAGTGATGGATAAAACCCCGTACCTATAGCAGGGTCGGCTGTAGCCAGGGTCCAAGTTACGCCAAAGTCAGTTGACTTTGCTGACTTTAAAGTTGCGGTAGGGGCTCCTGGATTAGTTACATCCAGTGCTGTGTAGAGTATATAAACGCTGCCTGACGCATCAGTGCTAAGCGCATGTCCAACTGCCGTCATGTGTTGCACGGTCTCTACCCTAGAAGAAGACCATGTCCTGCCACCGTCCGATGATGCTGCACAAAAAAGGTTGTGAGAACTGTCTATATACGAAATGTAGATCCTGTTAGTGTTGCTAGGATCAGCAGATATCGTCTGAGAGAACATCTCTGTGGGGTCTGCAGTTGTAGAAATAGCAGCTTTAACTATGGTAGAGGTCCAAGTATTTCCGCCATCAGTCGATTTTGCAAAGGATAGATCGTACGGGTTTGTATTGGTTGGGCATGAGGCATCGCCTGGGTTCAATGACTTGGTCTTTGAATAGAAACTTGCATAAACATAATTGCCCAATACATATAAAGATGGAGCGTTATATAGCTTGCCGGGGCATGCTGGGCCGCCGCCACCGCCACATGTAGACATTAACATAACAGCGACTATAGTTACTAATAGGAAGTCTTTTTTTCTCACATCAGCCCCCGTGCTACTTAGCATCGTTAAATTAACACAAATGAAGGGTTATTACTACTTGTTATTACAGCAATGTCGTACTAAAATTTGAACAAATGGAGGTGAGTATATGATGTTTTTCTTTAGAAAGGTGTTGCCAATACTTCCTGTGCTACCATCTTTGATCGTTTTTGGATGTGGTATGGTCTTACTTTATTTCGCGAAGAAGAAATCTTCTATGTGCCTTAAGGTCGGTGGATTTGTAATGAGCATTGGCGCTGGCTTGATAATAATCATGCTTGTGGTCCTTGCTGTAATGAGCCATAGACATACAATGGAAATGGGAACGCATGATGGAATGGGACCTATGGGTGGAAGATGCCCTATGATGGAAATGATGAAGGATGGCGGAATGCCAGAAGGCCCTCAGCCTCCTTGTAATTGCCCTGGTAAATGTGGAATGATGGGTGGACAACAGAATCCTCCTCAGACCCCTCCAGTCCCTGCACAAGCTCCAAGGATGATGCACCGTAGTAAATGACCCTGATCACAGTCCTTTTAATATCTATAGGCCTAGCCATGGACGCCTTTGCGGTGTCCATGGGCTTAGGCATTAAAACTTCAAATAATAAGCTAAGAGTGGCGTTAAAGGCATCGCTGATGTTTGGGCTTTTTCAATCATTGATGCCCATTCTTGGGTGGTTTATTGGTGCTCAGTTCAAGGAACTTATTACTAGTTATGACCATTGGATAGCTTTTTCTCTGCTTGTTTTCATAGGTCTTAAGATGCTTTATGAGTCGACGAAAGTTTCAAAAGAATGTGATATAAAAAATAGGCCCGATACTTTCCTA
>JBAXXF010000113.1:0-5141 GCA_037128035.1 bacterium
AGGATATTATCGTCGTAGTTCTGCCATGAAAGTTATCTGTGCAAACTATTATCTCTGCATTGTGTTTTGGTATCTTCTTGGTTACGTATGCCCACTTTCTTATAAGTTTTATTGCAGTCTCTACTGCCTCAGCTCCTGAGTTCATAGGGAGTACCATGCCGTACTTTGTAAGTTTTGTTATTCTCTCATTGAACAATGCCAGCTTTTCTGCGTGGAACGCGCGTGAACACAGCGCCAATTTGTCCAACTGCTTTTTGGCTCTCTCGACTATCTTTGGATGTCTGTGCCCGTGGTTCAATGCGGAATATGCGCTAAGCATATCCATGTATTTTTTCCCGTCTACATCCCACACCCAGACGCCTTCGCCTTTTTCCAATACTATTGGAAGTGGTTTGTAGTTGTGTGCTCCGTATTTATTGGTCTTTTCGATCAATGCGGCTGTGTTACTCATAAATAAACTCCAGTAAGGTTTTTTTAGGACAGAAAATTTCTAACATACAATTATTTTTATGGCAAAGGCTCTTTGTCTCAAGCCTATTACATACCTAGTTCCCAGCTTATGCCTTGCATAGCCTCCAGCGCTGTCTGAGAAAAATCATCAACTGTCATACCTATCTTTTCGCATTCCCTTATTACATCCCTATTGACTGATGCGGCAAACGACTTTTCTTTCATCCTTTTTGTAATTGATTTGGTCTTTACACTACAAAGTTTTTTATCAGGGTACACCAGTGCTGTAGCGGTTATAAGTCCTGTTATCGTCTCACCAGCCGCAAGAGCATGGTGAAGTTTTGTTTCTCTTTTTATGGCTCCATCGGCCATCTCGTTATGGGCTTTTATAGCGTCTATAACTTCTTCATCAACATCATTCTCTCTTAATATCTTTTCGCACTCCATGCCGTGAGTAGCTGGATTTCCTTTTGTTGTCTCATAATCGATATCATGAAGCAGGCCAGCCAGTTCCCACTTTTCCTGATCTTCTCCAAGCTTTGCCGCCAATGCCTTTAACACCGCCGCTGCAGCTATGGAATGTTTTATCGTGTTCTCGTTCTTTATGTGTTCCCTTAACAACTTTAAGGCTGAGCTTTTGTCCATTTTATTCTCCTACAGGAACTTTTTTACGGCGTAGTAAACATGTTCTGGGCTCATGGACGTCATGCAATCGTGGCTTTTCTTAGGGCACTTCATGTGTCCGTGCAGTCCGCATGGACGACATTTTACTTCAAATGCTTCCACCACCACTGAATTATCGCTGAACGGATAATAGCCAAGCCCTTTTGTAGTCGGGCCAAATATCGCCACTACTGGTACATCAAAACCCACAGCGATATGTTGTGGAGCGCTGTCGTTAGTCACAACAAGGGATGACTTGCTTATAAGGAACAGAAGGTCAGAGATATTCAGCTTGCCGGCAAGGTTAATAACGCGAGTTTTAACATTGTTGTTAGTTATCTTGGAAATTATGTCCTTTATAAGGGCTTCATCATTTTTATCACCGGTAAAGATAACGTCATGGTTGTAGTTGGCCAGGATCCTTTCTGCCAGGTTTATGTAACCTTCCTTGGTCCATCTCTTTGTGTGCCACTTTGAGCCTGGGGCTATAACTATATATGGCTCTTTTGATATTTTGTTCAGCTCATTGATAGAACTTTTTTGAGGAGCAAAGAGCTTGTATCTGGACGCTGTCTGTGGCCTAAATTTCTTGAAGGCAGGGTCATATGCCTCAAGTAGTGCGTGGTTCTTTATTACCTCATGAACGCCCACTCTATTGACTTTTTTGGTGAACAGCTGGCTGAGAACAGCCTCTTTAAATCCAACTTTGACCTTTGCACCGGAAAGGACAGTAACAATTCCAGAGCGTAGGGACCTGTGAGCATTGAGCATCGCATCAAGTTTTAATCGTCTTACTTTTCTTATGACTTTTAGGAGCCCCAAAAAGCCCTTTTCTGCAGCCTGTTTGTCAAAGGTAATCACGGACTTTACCCGTTTGTCATGTTTGAACAGTTCTTCTAGTCCTTTTTTGATAACAAGGTGTACTTCAGCGTCTTTACCATAAGCTTCGTGGACCTTATCCACCATAGCCGCTACCATTGCGGTGTCGCCAAGAAAAGCTGTTTGCAAAATGCCGATTTTCCTCATATACATACTAAATAATGCAGAAAATTGAATCTTTCTATAAAAATTATGAGCTTCTTGATAGTGGAGATGGACGACGTCTAGAACGCTTAGGCGAGTATATAGTGGACAGGCCCGCTCCCCAAACCATGCTGGACAGGCGTTTGGACTCTTTTGTCTGGAATAGGGCAAATTTTAAGTTCGATAACGGCGTTTGGGTAGACAATAACGATAAGGAGCTTGAGTCAGAGGTTAAATGGACCCTTGAGGTCGCCGATGTGACCTTTAATCTGAAACTATCCCAGAACGGGCAGGTAGGCATCTTCCCGGAGCAGATCGTTAACTGGGCTTGGTTAGAGAACCTTATAAGTGAGCACCTTAAGACATCGGGAACTAAATTCTATAGCGCCGAGAATAAATTCAACATCATTAACACCTTTGCATATACAGGTGGTTCGTCTTTGTTCCCTGCTTCAGCGGCTAAGAACTTCCCTTCTGAGATATGTCATGTGGATGGTTCAAAGTCGGCAGTTAACTGGGCCGGAGAAAACGCTAAGACCAATGGTCTTACTAACATAAGATGGATAGTGGACGACGTACTTACCTTCCTAAAAAGGGAAGTAAAAAGAGGCAAATATTACGACGGCATCATCCTGGACCCTCCAGCCTTTGGACGTGGTGGGAAGAACAAAACTTGGACCTTTAATAAGGACCTTGGCGATCTACTTACAGCATCTAAAGAGCTATTATCGCCTGCGGGACCATTGTTCTTCATGATAAGCTGCCATGATATCAACATGACAACAGCTGAATTGAGGGAAGTTACCTCAAATACCCTCAATATTCCTGATAGGTTCATAGAAACATTGGAACTCAATATCCCGTCTAATCGCGGGAATCCTTTGTCGTGTGGGGTTTGCGCAAGATTTAAAAAATCTTGAATATGTAATTAAGTTATGTTAAACCCTAAACGGTTTTGTCGGGGAGTAGCGCAGCCCGGTTAGCGCATCTGCCTTGGGAGCAGAGGGTCGCTGGTTCGAATCCAGTCTCCCCGACCAATTATCCTTTCAAACCTTTATCCAACTTTAATTTTATTTTCTAAAATTGCGTTTGCGGGAATTTGCGGGAGTGGACCCTCCTTTTTCTTGAATAAAATAATCTTCTCGTTTAGGTATGTTTCAACATCTGTTACAGCTTGCTTTTGTCTACTGTCCGGAGAACCTGCATAGTGTTCAACCATTCTTCTGTCTTTATGTCCTGTAACAGCCTGTGTTGAATCTAAGCTTCCCGTAACTTTTCTGGTTATTGATGCCATAGAATGTCTCATAATGTGAGTTGATGAGTATTTTGGAAACAGACCACATTTTTTAAGAGCTTTATTGTAGTTGTATTGTATGTCTCTATACGTTAGTGGTTGTCCGTCCTTTTGAAAAACATAACTGCATTTGCTGACGTTATATTGTCTTAATAGGCTCCCTTTCATCGTTACATTTATGTTGCAGTATCTGACTTCTCCATTCTTTGGCTTTTCCTTTAGGTAACTAAATTTCCTATGTCTGTCCCAAACGACCACGTATTTTATTTCTAGCTGCTCCTGCTGGAAATCAACGCTTGGTTTTTGTAAACCGGCCATTTCCTGTATCCTCGAAGCGGTGTAGAATTGTGTAACAGCTAAGTCGTAAAACAATGGATCACAATTCTGATTTAGTGATTCAAGAAAGAGAAGAAACTCATCTGGTTTCATTTTTCTTTCTCTGTTGGGAAGATCCTTTATTTTGCCGATGTTGAAATGCCTTTTTAATACTGGACAAGAAAATTTATAGTCGTCATTCTGTTTATACCAGTTGAATAGGACAGTTAATTCTTCGAGTTCTTTGTCAAAGTTGTATCTTTTTTTACAACCATCCTTGAGCGTTTTTTCTTTTGCTTTTCGAACAAGGACATCGATCTCGGTTGGAGTTATCTCAGATACTTTGTGGTTACCAAGAGCTTTTATAAAGCTGCTGCGATATAGTTTTGTTTCAACAGAGGACTTTTCAATGGTAGGAAATACAGATTCTTTATATCTCTCCCAAACATCCTCTAACAGGACTGAATCTGGGGCTTGGTTTTTTGTATACCCGTTTCTCCAATCCATTGCTTCCTTGAATGTACTGAAAGTTCCTTGCTTCTTTGTGCCTTTAATGCTTTTTACTGCTCTAAACTTGTATCCGTTGTATCCATTTTTGGGCTCTATGTATTTTTCTTGTTTTAAATCCCAAACAAGGACTTTATAGATACCGGGATACCTGTCTAATTTGATCTCTTTTCTTGGCTTAATTGAAGTTTGTAGCATGATTAAATGCCTCCTTGATTAAGCCAATCAATAATTTCCTTAGGTATAAAACGAAGTAGTTTTCCACACTTTCTGTATGGAATTTTCCCTTGAGATTTTAGGTTGTAGACGTGCCCGATAGAAACACCTAGATAATTGGCAACGTCAGCAACTTTCCATACACTTCCACTTGATATTTTGTTATTGTCAAAGAGCAACAATTGCTCATCATTTGTATCATTTTTAATTTTCGTAGTCATACTAAATTTCCTTTTTACTAGAAGTAATCTTTTATGGATTCTTGAAAGATGCTGTTAAGATCAGGTGATAGTTTTTTAATATTGAAATACTTTGAGTATGTCCTTTTAAAATTTCCGTTTTTTCTTCTCCGAGAATGGTAGTATATTTTTCAAAAATACCTGTTTCATCGTAACTTATTAACTTATCCTCTAAAAGTGAATAAGTAAATAATAATACTTCCGTACTGTCTGTGTATTCTTTTTTAAAATCAATCATCCTAATTTGCTCGATACGATAGATAAAAAGGATTTACCTGTGTATATTCAAACGCTTAAGGGTAAATGATTCTCTCTTGGAAAATTTGAAGATGAAAAAGAAAACAGAAAATTCCATGAAGAGTTCAAGGACGAACATACTGAACTCTATGTCATGCAAAATAGCTTATCCAAATTAAAAGATTTTTGTGCTGAAC
>JBAXXF010000114.1:0-5131 GCA_037128035.1 bacterium
TCTTAGTATTTTCAAATCCATTCAAGGACCTCCGGGTTGGAATATCTATAGCACATGATCTGGATCCTATGCATCAAAAACCTATAGCATATTAGCAAATTTAGAGCCAATAATCAAGTAATATGTTTACTAGAAAAAGCCTCCTCGACGTAAAAACGTGCGCAATTTTATTAGTTTGACGAACATAATTTACTACTCATAATTATTCAACACCATTCTTTTTGAATTTAACGCGCAAAAACAGCGAGTAACTATTTATGACGAGCTGTTTTGGGTCTTAGATCTTTTTCCCATTTATCGTCGATGTACTAGGAGATCTACGTGCAAATATTTTTTCTCGAGATTTTTTATCCAGAACAACAGAAATGGCTTGAAAAACTTTTTTAAATAAATCATAATTTTTTTGTTGCAATGTGTTGTGTTTCTTTCGTATATAGTGCGTCGGCTCAGAACAGATTAAAAATGAGAGAGGAGAAAAAAAATGGCACTTACCGTCGGGAAACACGTTCTTGTTGATCTTCACGGTTGCAACCCTGAACTTCTTAAGAAGGTTGATTTTATCTCCGAAGCCATGCTTGAAGCCGCAAGAAGGTCCCAAGCGACGATCGTGGGAAAGTTCTTCAAACAGTTCGAGCCTTGGGGAGTAAGTGGAGTAATAGTCATTGCGGAAAGCCACATAACTATCCACACATGGCCAGAGTACAAGCTAGCCTCCGTCGATTACTTCTCCTGTTCAGACGAACCAAAGATAAATCTCGCAATTGAATATTTAAAGGAAATACTTGAAGCGGAAAGGTCCGACGAAGTAGAAATGAACAGAGGTAATATGCAGATCAAGAGAGCTCACAGCATCCCAGTGAGCATGGTGCCATTAGATGAAATGGCTATATGAGTTCTTCCCTGCAGAAGGGCATGCCGACCAGGAAAAAGCTGAACTTTCTTATGGATACGCCGTCAGCAAATCCCTTTTCTCCGATAGATCCGAATATCAAGAAGTCGACATTATAGAGACACCTGTTTACGGAAGAGCCCTTTTTCTTGACCATCTTATGATGACAACAGAAAAGGACGAGTTCATTTATCATGAACTACTAGCACATGTACCGTCTATAAGAGTTGAATCCCCTGAACGCGCTTTGATAATAGGTGGCGGCGATGGCGGCATAGCAAGAGAGCTCTGCAAGTATCCTACAATGAAAGAGATAATAGTCGCAGAAATAGATGAGATGGTAATAAGTTCTTCCAGAAAATATCTTCCAACGATAGCAAAAAGTTTTGATGATCCAAGGGTCAAGATACAGTTGGGCGATGGCGCAGCATTTGTTGCCAGCCAACCAGATAAATCCTTTGACATAATACTGGTAGATTCCACTGAACCTATCGGCCCAGGAATAACTCTTTATCAAGAGAAGTTCTATAGAGCATGCTGCAGTAAGTTAAAGGATAAAGGTCAATTTGCAGCTCAAGGTCTTGCTCCACTTATACACACAGAAAGCCAGCAATTAATGCACCAGACGCTCAAAAAGGCCTTTAATTGGGTTAAACCTTACATGGGTGTCATCCCAACCTACCCGACCTCTCTATGGCTGTTCTTCCACGCATCAAGGGAAGCTCAGGACATGAACAATATAGACACACGCAGACTTCCAAAAGACACCAAGTACCTAACACCGGAGATGATCTCCGCTTGTTATTGTGTGCCTAGGTTCGTAGAGAACAATCTTAGCAAGAACTAAGCTGTTGCTTTAATTGCCTTTAATTCGTCGTAAAAGTTGACCATCGTTGTTTTGTAATAAGGGACCAGCCATAGGTAGCCTATTCCACCAGTCAATGTGGCAAGTATCGCCCAACCTATAAAACTAAGGATTAGCCAAAAGTATTGCCCCTTGTATCCCTGCATCATCTCTTTGCTCTTTTTAATAGCATCCATAGCTGAGATGTTAGGATCGTCGACCAGTATGTAGTATGACTGAGAATATGATATTGAGGCTATTATTCCAGGGACTATAAGTAGAAGGGCCCAAAGGAGAGTAAAGATACCAACTAACAAGCAGACTAGGAACGAAGGGATAAATCTCTTAAACCCATCAAAAAGATTTTCCAGTGCTGCTGGTTCTTTTCTTTTTATCTTCATGAAATATTCAGCAAATCCATATGTCAAAGGTCCCACGATCAAAAAAGTAATAATGTGAAAAGAAAAAATACCTGCCGTGCCGGTCAAGGCAGTCACTGCTAAATAGACCAGAGCAGCTACTACGACTTTGTACCAATTACCCTTTAGCTGATCTAGTGCCATCGATTTTAATTGGGAGATAGTTTTCATTTTAACTTAGCCTCCTTTTTATTTTTTATCACAGAAGCAATAATAGCGACGATAAGTATAGATACTATCACAAGCAGGGACACCCCTGTGTGTATCTCATAAAAGTGCGATATGACCATTTTTACACCCACAAAAGTCAGTATTACGGACAGCGCCATTTGAAGGTATGAGAATTTATCCACTACTTGTGCTAACGCAAAATAGAGAGCTCTTAACCCAAGTATAGCGAATATATTAGATGTGAAAACTATAAAGGAATCCCTGGTAACGGCCAACACAGCAGGGACTGAGTCCACGGCAAAGACCACGTCAAAACTTTCTACTACCAGCAATACCACCAGCATAGGAGTGGCGTACCACTTATTATTCTCTCTTACAAAAAAATTACTTTCTCTATAGTCCCTGGTGGTGGGAAAGACCTTCCTGAAGATCTTAAGCACTATATTCTTCTCAGGTTCTATTTTCTTTTCATCCTCAAAGCCCATCTTGATACCTGTGAAGATAAGGAATGCACCAAATATGTAGATCATTATGCTAAATCTTTGTATCAGTGCTATGCCAGAAAAGATGAAGATAGCTCTCATGATTATAGCGCCTAGAACACCCCAAAAGAGGATCTTGTGCTGGTACTTTTTGGGGACCTTAAAATACGTGAATATCAAAAGAAAGACAAAAAGATTATCAACGCTGAGCGACTTTTCTATTATATATCCTGTTAGGAACGTAACACCCTGCTCGTGACCATCCCATATATAGATCCCAAGGTTGAACAGGAGGGCAAGAGTTATCCAAAAAGCACTCCAGAGAATGGCCTCTTTCAATTTAACTTCATGGGCTTTTTTATGGAAAACGCCGAGATCCAGCGCCAGCATCACAAGAACGAATAGTACAAAACCGGCCCAAACATATGGTGACATATCTACGACTTATAGCACGTTGACAAAGTTTCAACAAACTGTTAGTTTCCCGTTCGACAAGTTTTTAACCTGTGGAGAGGTGTCCGAGTGGTCGAAGGTGCATGCTTGGAAAGCATGTGTGGTGTCAAAGCCACCCAGGGTTCAAATCCCTGCCTCTCCGCCAATATAATCTAACGCAACAGCTGTAAGACCTGTTGTGCCATAGAAAAATCTAATACGTATGTATCTGTATTGCCGTTAGGCGCACTAACTTTAACAAGAACAGGACTATTTATATCCCAATAATTGCCGAATTCCATACATGTAGCGTCAGCAAGATCGCCCCTGCAATATGTAGCATCACTAAATGTCCCCAAAGGACTTCCTGACACTGTAGGAGTACCATTCATCTGGATCAAAGCGCTGCTATCAGTTGCAACAGCCACTATCTGGAAACCGCAAGAGTTATCATCTCTACTAGCACATGAACAATTTGTCAGATCTGCTGCATAGTAATGAGTTGTAGGACTAAAAATAGATAGACCAGCAGCATCGTCTAATCCTGAATTAACCTTCTTACCAGTGCTTAGTCGTTGCAGAGGATCCACTGACTTCAACAACATAGCCTGAGAAGCCTGTTGAAGTTGATTTGCCTGTTGAAGCATTGAACTAGAAGAAGTCAAAGATAGCGTTCCACAAACAGCACCAGTACTATCAAGTATCTCTAGGTCTGACAAACTCGAGTCGCTGGCAGGAACGGCATCTGCCGCTATAGTGCATTTAGAATCTGAGATCTTTAATCCTATTTTGTCTATGATAACCTTATCTACAGTAGCTGCTGTGCTAGTTATCAAACCTGCTTTGGAGCTCCATGCATATATATCGCTATCTATAATTGATCTCACAAGCCCAGATGCATCTGCAAAGCTAACAAGATTTACCTGTCCAATATCTTTAGCAACTCCGCTAACCTTTACACTTATTACGCCGGTGTCGCTTATACTAAAGGAGCTAAGGCCAGCTTTACTAGGTATCGTTATGTAGTTACCGTCAGCGCCAAGAAGAGGAAGCCCAGTAGACATATTAGCTATTACGTTATCTGATCTTACTATGAACCATGGGCTCTTTGTATAGACGACCCCTGTATTAGCCACTACAGCTATGCTGCTTGACATGTTCTTTAATGGGAACCAATAACCATCAGCTTTTAATACAATCTCTATCCTGGCCTTTTCAAACCCATCCATGTTCTGTGCGCGACCAATGATCAACTTTAAGTCGCCTCTTCCACCGCTATTCGGTTTACCCATTGATGGATTGCCGCTTTCAATAGAAGCTAAATATGTGTAATAAGATATGCTATACGGAACGCCACCCATACCAGAGGAATATGAGACTAGACCAGGTGATGCAAGCCCAGCTGGATTGGCAAAAGTAACAATTTGTAGAGCAGCTGCTTTTGTCTTCACACCGTTAACATTCACCCACAATCCGCCATCAGAGGCCAAAGACAAAGTACTAGTATCTGAACCAAAAGGAAGTTTTACAACGGAAGTACCATCAAGTAGTGCAAAGCCAGAGACGCTCTCTCTTATAACGTTGTCGCTATCTACGTAGAATGTATTAGCCCTAGTGTAGTAATTGAGACTCTGTTGCTCGCTGTACAAAACTAGGTATCCGTTACCCGTTATCTCTATATTCAACTTAGCTGAAAAATCAATAACGTCAGGTCCCGACCAGTTGAACCTTTTATCGCAGAATAGAAAACTATCGAAGGCACTGCCTACAGGTGCGAAGTTGACCGTTACCATTGATACAACAGATGACGAAAGGGCCGATGCTTTGCTTAAGGAGCCACTTTGGCTTAGAGAACTGCTAAGGTCGCATCTTCCGGTGGCTATCTGACCTAATG
>JBAXXF010000115.1:0-5111 GCA_037128035.1 bacterium
ATACTAGTACTCGCAACATTCTTCCCCACATATAATCACTCAAAGTTCAGCATAATATTTGGTGCATTGCTGGTGTTAATAGGGGAAGCTGGACGACTTTGGTCCGTTGGCTTCGCCGGTGGCATAACAAGGACGCGTACGGGAGACCTTCATGAGCTCATCATCACAGGCCCGTTTGCAATAGTAAGGAACCCTATCTACATAGCCAATATGATAATGTACTCAGGCGCCGCGTTCATGATGGGCGTTCCTGTGTTAGTACCTTTGGTAGTATTATACTTTTACATAGAATATTCTCTCATCATCGTATACGAAGAATCCATCCTGACCCAAACATTCGGTGACAAGTATGAACAATATAAGAAGTCCGTTAATAGATGGATGCCGAATTTAAAGGCAAAGATAGAAAAGTCCAAACACGAATTCAACCTTAAGGAATTGATGACGGCAGAAAAGAGCACCTTCAACTCCATTATAGGTATCGTGGTAATAGCGTTAGTAAAATATTTTATTTTGAAATAGTAGATCAGTTTTAACTGCGCTACTTATCTAGAACAACAACCCGTTTTTTTTGAGCCATTGTCCTTCTTTGAGGAGTGGACGGTATTTGTCCCAGAGGTTTTTGTGTACTTCTCAGGATCACCGTCGAATTTTGCTTTACAGCCAAATTCACAAAAATTATAGGTCTTTCCTTTGTAAACAGCTGTCGCTTTTACTTCTTTTGGTTCTAACTCCATCCCACATACTGGATCCTTGGTAGGTTTATTTTCCATGATCAAGTCCCTCCTATTAGTTTTTATCCAGATGGTATTATGAGGCTCTAACGCCACCATAGCTATAGGGTAAATTGCTCCTTTTTTGATGGGTCCTACTAGATTATCTTATTGAATATTATCTCTATCCTTAGCTCATCGTTCATTTCTGTCACATTGAAACCTATTTTCAATGCACTGAATACAGTAGATGCAAATATCATATCAAGACCTGAATCACCGCCATAATGCATTACATCAGAGTTAGTTTCTAGACGCTGGAACAAAGCAAGTTGCCCATTGTGGGTTTTGTTACTTCTGCCATGCACAAAAAGTTTAATGGTAAGATAACTGCCGCTCCTTGTGCAATCACCGGATAATTTTCCACCTTGCAAGGACAGATATCTTGATATTCTATAAAAGGATTCTGCTATTAATTTTAAATTGCTTTCAAGAGTTACAGGCTCGTTAATATCAATAAATTTAAAGGAGCTCTTTAGAAGGGCTGCTAGGTCCATTTTCTCTGAGCTCAAACTGACCTGCCCAGTTTCTATGTTGGCTATATACAATGTATCGTCTATAAAACCTTCAAGCCTTGTTACGCTATTCTGCAAAGAATTGATAACGTTCTTTAGTTCAAGATCTGTTACCTCTCGTCCAAGAAGTTCCGTATAACCGCTTATAGTTGTAAGAGGAGTTTTAAGTTCATGGGTCAAAAGACTGGTTATGCTATTTTTAATGTTCTCTATCTCACGCAGACGTTGCCTACAGAACTTTAGCTCATTCTTATTCCTATAGGCCTCAAGTGCCCTTTCCACAATGACCTTTAACTCTGCGGAATTCCATGGTTTTTTAAGGAAAAAGAATATTCCAGCCTTGTTTATTGCGTCAATCGCTATGTCCGGATCAGAGAACGCTGTCATGAGTATCTTTATGGGCTCATATGGAAGCTTGCTAAGCTCACTAAGAAAGCTCACACCGTCCTTGCCTGGCATCTTATAGTCTGATATGACAACACCGACGGTGTTCTTTTCAAGCGTCTTAAGGGCTTCCTGGGGGTCTGAGGCGGTGAACACTGGAGCTGTGTCCTTTAATTCGCGTCTTAGCGCGGAAAGCACGGACGCTTCGTCATCAACTATCAGGATAGGCGCTACCGGCGTGTTCATGCGGGCAGTCTAGCCAAGGAAAAAGACATTGACAATGGGAATCTAATAATATAGATTTTCCCAGATTTAAAAAACGTTCTAGGAGTGCGACCAGATGAAGCTTACAAAAACAACAAAGCAGTTCGATACCGAATCGTCTGCTCAAAAATGGATTCTTATAGATGCGAACGACCAGAGTTTGGGACGAATTGCAACAAGAGTCTCAGACCTTTTACGCGGCAAACACAAACCTCAATACACACCAAACAACGACTGTGGTGATTTTGTGGTAGTGGTTAATGCCGAAAAAGTAAAACTGACAGGTAACAAACTTGAAGATAAATTTTACTTCCGCCACACACAGTACATAGGCGGAATGAAAAAGACATCCGCAGGTGACATGATCAGGACAAAGCCAGAAGAAGTTATCTTCAGCGCTGTAAAGAGCATGCTCCCAAAATCAAAACTTTCAGATGCGTTACTAACTAAACTAAAAGTATATAAAGGGGAAAGTCACCCCCATCAGGCACAACAGCCGGTTAGAGAGGAGATAAAGTAAGATGGTAGCTAAAGCTAAAACAGCAGAAAAAACACCCGTTGAGATCTACACAGGTAGAAGAAAAAATTCAGTAGCAAGAGTTATGCTGACTGACGGGAGCGGAAAAATAGTCGTAAATGACAAGGGCATTGAGGATTATTTCCCAAGAGGAACTCACAGACTAGTAATAATGCAGCCTATGAGCATCACTAAGACAGAGAAGAAATTCGATGTAGTAGCAAATGTTTTTGGTGGCGGACTTTCTGGTCAGGCTGGCGCTATAAGACTTGGTATAGCAAGAGCGCTACAGACCATAGAACCAAAGCTTAGAGACCCTCTAAAGAAAGCAGGAATGCTTACAAGAGATGCTAGAGAAGTTGAAAGAAAGAAATACGGAAGAAGCGGCGCAAGAAAGAGATATCAGTTCTCCAAGAGATAAGAAGTTACCGCAATATTGCGAATATCAAAAGAGGCTCTGGAAAACCAGAGCCTCTTTTTTTATGCACGCAACAATATATTTAACCTAGGTCTAAGCTACTAAACTAAAATTTTAATGGTTTATACAGATGTTTACTTTGTGGGGTTGTCAGCGAGCCTGGAAATAATTCTCCAAACCGAGTTCATAAATGATCTATAGCATCCCCAGCTGTTGCAAATACCAACGCAGCTGGTGAAACTTCTTTTCTTGTTAAGATAGATAGCGACGAATTTACTGCCCTTGGTGCAATCGCATGGCGCTATGTTATCCAATTCTTCTTCGCATACAGGACATGCGACAGTAACTACTTGGTCCTTTTTTAGCTCATCGCCACCCTTTCTTGTGTGATCAGCATCAACAGCACTTATATAAACGTCGTGCTTCTTGTTCTTTTCATCTATTATAAGAAGTTTGATGGATGGGTAGCCTGAGATCTTAGATTCACTGGAAATGAGGTCGTGACCGTTATGGCAATACGCCTGTGTTACGACAAGCTTGCCGTCTTCTGTTAGTATAGTACTTGTGTTCTCTTCTTCAAACGTCATCAGACAACTCACCGTAGTATATGACTTTTTCCTTACCTGACGCATCTACCATGATAGCTCCACCATCATCATTCAGTCCCTTGAAGGTGACTATCTGTTTCACGGTATTATCATCAATACCTTCATTTAAAGCAACATTTTTATTTAAAGAGCAACTATGTGCTTCCCATTCTTTCTTAAAAACATCAAAGCCTTTTTCCATATATTCCTTTATCCCGGAGTTGTAACAGCCGACTAAAAAGCCAACAAGATCAGATGGTTCCAGGTCCTTATACAAGGTAAAGAGTTCATACATTGATGTGGTAGTCCGGTTGCTAGCTAGCTTTGGAGCTTTCTTAATGTTGAGACCTATCCCTATCACAAGGCCAGCCTTAGTTGATTCTATCAGTATTCCCGCTAACTTAGCGCCATCTGAGGCAAGGTCATTGGGCCATTTAAAACAAAGACTTGGCGCATCCTGTGCAGCAGCTGTGATGATGGCCCTTCTTAATATAACGGCCATAAATATAGGTAGGTGCGTAAGGTTCTTAAGCCAAGCTGTATCCTTGGTCAGTATAGAGCAATAAAGATTACCCTTGATATCCGATATCCATTTCCGTTCAAAGCGCCCTCTCCCGTGGCTTTGCACCTTGGCAATGATGATAGTTCCGTCCTGGTATATGTCTGTATTATTTTTGAGGAATGCGTTCGTTGAGTCGACTTTTTCTAACACCTGTATGTTAGTTCCTATGTACATAGATCCGGCCCTCCCTATATACCTAAAACCTATTTTATTCCCTTAAAAAGGAAACTTAAGTCTGCATTTTGTACACTGTGTGTAAGTGTTCCCAGCGAGATATAATCAACGCCGGTTTTTGCGTAAGATAGAATTGTCCTTTCTGTAACACCTCCAGAGACCTCTAACTTTACCCTGCCCTTATTGATCTTTACAGCCTCTAAAACTTGTTTTGGGACCATGTTATCAAGCATTATCACATCAGGCTTGAACTTTAGGCTTAGCGCATCTTTTAATTCCTTAAGCGACCTTACTTCTACTTCTGTCTTTACGTTATCGTCTGCGATCTCTAGTTTTTGTAAGACCTTTTTTATACCGCCGCACATTAGAACGTGGTTCTCTTTGACCAATATCGCATCACTAAGCGAAGCCCTATGATTAGATCCTCCACCGTCCTTAACGGCTATCCGCTGCAAGACTCTTATGCCAGGAATAGTCTTTCTGGTATCAAGGATCTTTACATGAGTCCCCTTCACAAGTTCAACAAATCTATTAGTCTTTGTCGCAACGCCCATCATATGACTGATGATATTCAGAGCGACCCTTTCAGCGATGAGAATAGCTCTTGCATTACCTTTTACAGAATAAAGTTTCTGGCCTTTTTTTATCTTTTGTCCATCTTTCAAAAAGGGTTGGAACTTTATTTTTTTATCTACCATAAGATAGATCTGTTTGGCGATCCCAAGGCCTGATACGACGTAATCATGGCGCGCTATTACATAGCCTTCTGCTTGCTTCTCTTTTGGAACAGTGCAACTTGATGTGATATCGCCAGTCGGAGCGTCTTCTAAGAGCGCCGTAATTATGATCCTTTTAATGTCCTTATTGTCTGCCAACAATTTTCTTTATTTCCTCTTTTATAACTCTTTCTGCTATGT
>JBAXXF010000116.1:0-5070 GCA_037128035.1 bacterium
CGATATCTTGAAGGGCGATAGGGTTCATCATTGCCCCTCTTGCCAGCGCGTAATTATTTATATAAATAAGGAATAGCAAGAAGAGCGGACGGCTACTTGGTAACACAAGAGGAAAGTCCGGGCTCCACAGAGCAAGCGTAGTGGGTAACGCCCACCCACCGTGAGGTGAGGACAAGTGCAACAGAAAGGATGTACAGGGCCTTTCGGGGCTGCTGTAGTGAAATCAGGTAAACTCTACGCGGAGCAAGACCAAATAGGTGCATGTTTGAGGGCTGCTCGCCCGAGATGCGCGGGTAGGTCGCTTGAGCCTTGGGGTAATCCAAGGCCTAGAGGAATGGTCGTCGTAAACAGAACCCGGCTTACTGCTCTTCTTGCTAGAGGTTTATAAATTGGTCCATATACTAAAGGGTTTCGTCTTGGGTTTTTCACTTGCTGCGCCAGTGGGGGCTATCGGACTTCTTGTTATCAATAGAACAATAAAGAAAGGACAGTTATATGGTTTTGTCTCAGGTCTAGGTGCTACCTTTGCGGACGCAATCTATGGTTGTATCGCTGGGTTCAGTTTTAAGACCATAACGAACGTCCTAATGCAGTACAGCGATATAATCAAACCAATTGGCTGCCTAGCCATGGTCCTAATAGGCCTTAAGATATTCCTTAGCAAGGTAGATGTTTCAAGTCGCATAAAGGTCAGGGATTCAAAAAGCCTGATCGGTGCTTTTAGCTCTGTTTTTTTTCTTACCATTACCAATCCTATAACAGTTATATTCTTCATCGCGCTTTTCTCTGGCTTAGGATTGAATATTAATAACAAGGATTACTTTAATATATTTGTGTTCATCTCTGGTGTTCTAATAGGGTCAGCTACCTGGTGGTTGATATTATGCAGTATAACTGGAGTTGTTCACCACAGGATAAACAAGAAGACGATAGAGATGATCAACAAGATCTCTGGCGTGGCTATAATAGTTTTTGGCATAATCGCTTACTTTAAAAAATAAGATTTAATAATATGTTTTCAGATATAAAGATAATTAAGACAAAGGATTTTGGCGATGTTCCTGTTACCAAGAACAGGCGGTCTAAACATATCATGTTACAGATCCATCCTAAGAAAGGACTCTGCGTTGTAGCACCAAGATTTACAAGTATGTTAGAAGTTGAGTCTGTAATAGAAAAAAGAGCAGAATGGATAAAACAGAAACTTGAGAAGGTAAAGGAACTTGAAAGCAAGATAACGATATTCGATATAAATACCAATTTTCAAACTAGACACCACAGGCTTGTCATTATGCCACACGATTCTGAGTCAGTACTGGTCAAGGTGTCTGACGGTATAATAAGGATAAAGTACCCAAGCGCTAGAGAGCTACGAGATTCAGATATACAAAAAGCTGTAAGAGAGGGTATTCACAAGGCCTTAAGGATAGAGGCCAAGGACTACATCCCTCATAGAGTAAAAGGATTAGCTGAAAGGTTTAAATTAAAATACAGCGATATAACAGTTAAAGACATTAGGACCAGATGGGGGAGTTGCTCTAATAAGAATAATTTAAATTTTAATATTCATATTATGAGACTGCCAGATCATCTTATTGATTATATTATAATGCATGAGCTAGCACATACCATTGAGCGGAATCATAGTCGTAAATTCTGGTCGCTATTGGACACTTTTGTTGGGCACTCTAAAAAAATAGATAAAGAACTTAAGGCATATAGGATAGGTATCTGGTGATATGTTTGGTAGGACAGATAAATTTTTAAAAAACAATTTCCATTCCCTGTATCATAGGAATTACAGACTCTTTTTCATAGGTCAGCTTGTCTCATTGACTGGGACATGGATGCAGGTCATGGCACAAGCATGGCTTGTTTACACGATAACCAATTCGCCGTTCAAACTGGGTGTTGTAAGTGTTATCCAGTTCTTTCCTACCATGATACTAGCTATGTTTGCCGGCGTGTTCGTGGATAAGTTCCAGAAAAAGAACATACTTATACTCACTCAAATATTATCGATGCTACAGGCCTTTGCGCTCTTCGCTTTGGCATATTTCAATATAATACAATTTTGGCACATACTGGTGCTTGCCTCTGTTCTTGGTTGTACCAACGCCCTTGATGCGCCAGCTAGGCAGTCATACGTTATAGAGCTTGTAGGCAGGAAGGATGTGGTGAATGCTATAGGCCTCAATTCCGCTATATTTAATGTAGCAAGGATAGTTGGCCCTGCCATTGCGGCCATCATGATGACCGGTATCGGCACAGCCTGGTGCTTCTTTTTGAATGGTTTGAGCTTTATAGGCGTAATAATAGCATTGCTTATGATCAAGCATGATTTTGATAAAGAAAGCGCTGCCGTTAAAAAGGAGATAAAGATATTAAGGGATGTTAAGGATGGCTTTTCTTACATCTATAGGACACCTATCCTTTTTAAAACTTCTCTGATCGTCTTATTCTTCACTACCTTTGGCTTTAACTATAACGTGTTAATACCAGTTTTTGCAAAGACAGTCCTTGGATTAAAGGAAAAGGGGTTTGGCTTCTTACTATCCTCACTTGGTGTTGGTTCCTTGATAGGCGCGTTAAGCGTTTCAATAAAAATGAAGTCAGGGCCTAAAACAAGGACACTAGTCGTTAGTTGTATCCTTGTGGGTGCAACACTGTTCTTGCTTGGTTTCACCAGGAATAGTCTGATCACAGCATTTTTGCTGGGACTTTGCGGAATGTTCAACCTCTGGTTCTTTACAAATGCTAATTCCATTCTTCAGTTATATTCAACAGATGAATATAGGGGCAGAGTAATGAGCGTGTACATGATGGTATTTGCTGGCACAATGCCAGTGGGCAATTTCATTTCAGGGTATATTGCCGAAAAGATAGGAGCTGCAGCAGCTTTTAGTATAGCTGGTGCAATAATCTTTGTAGTAATACTTTTGTTCCACGCAATACGGGGATCCTCAAGACTTACTGATAATCAGAATAGTAATAATCCTTCTTAGATTTATCTTTTTCCTGTCTTTTCTTATCTTCGATATCCACTAATTCTGGGTGAAGTAAGCGCCTTTTAGCCTCTCTTTTATTTATGGTTATGACAAGCGCAGGCAGCACAAAGAACGCACCAAAGATGCCTGTTATCTCTCCGATGAGCGCAAGCTGGGCAAAAGATACCAACGCTTGGTTCTTTGCTACCAGAAGTGTAAGATAACTAACTATAGTGGTAAGAGAGCATAATAGAACAGCCTGACCTATATTGACCATGGCCGCGTTTATATCGTTCTCTTGCTTATATCGAATATATATGTTTGCTCCGTAATCCACGCATATCCCGAACGTCAACGGTAGTGCTATGAAGTTAAAGAAATTAAGCTTAATGTCATAAAAAGCGACAAGACCAGCCATAAAGATAACGCCTGCTAATAGCGTTAGAATGATAACAGTCGTGTCTTTGACATTTCTTACAGAAACTAAGACCGTAATAAGCACCAATAGGAAAGAGTACAAGGTGACCCTTGGACCATCTATATCGATTGCCTTTAGAAGGTCAGCGTATATTACTGCTTCTCCGGAAGAATATATTTTTTTACCACTTGGAAGAGTATTTTCACGTATAAGCTCAGCGAAAGTGGTTAGATTCTCAGCTAATTTTTGCTCCATTAAAGGATTAACGACAACAATGACACCCTTGTCTCCGTAAATATCATCAAAGTTCTTTGTTATTGAATAAGGAAGGTCTTTCATATTCAAAGGCCTGGTCTTTATCCTATCCCTAAATTTAATTATATCGTTATATCTTTTGTCATCTAGGAACTTTACAGAACCACTATATAAAAGTGTTTTTATCTCTTTTATAATAGGTAATTTTCCCTTTTGATCATCAGGTAGCATGCGGCCCACGCTGTAACATGATGCGACTTTTCTGAACTTTGGAGGTAGTTCTGCCATTTTCTTATCGATCATGTCACAGATGGCATCTGCTTCCTCTGGGTTATCAGCTATAACAACACCTGGAGTAAGAGATGTTTCTTCACCAAAGATCTTACCAACTTTCTCATCCCAGTAAGCTGTTCCTTTATTGGTACTACTAACGTTTCTTAGTTTAGAGAAGTCAGTCTCGAACCTATGTGGGTAGTATTGAATTACGTAGTATGTGGTAAGACAAAAAACGATGATAAAGAAGGCATGTATTAAGTAGTAGTATCTTGTTATATATGGAGTGAGCTGTTTGAAGATATTGAAGTTAAGGCTAAAAACAGCGGTTAACTTGCTTTTATGTACCAATCTTTCCCATATAAATATAAGTACAGGTAGCACTAGAAAGGAGTTGATCCAGCATAGTGTTACACCAACAGCTCCAATAAACCCAAATTGACTAAAGCCTCTGGTATGAGCGAACATTAGAGTTATAAAGGCTACAGCTGTACTAGCAGCAGCAAGGAATGTCGGTATTATAGTGGTCTTACTAGCGATCATTAATGATTCTCTAACAGAGATCTCTTTTTTTCGCTCTTCATAGTATCTGGCTAAGTATATTATTCCGTAATTGACACCAGTTCCGACGATCAGGGATGTTAAAAAAGCTGTTTGAGAGTTTAACTGCCCTATTTGCAAATAGGTTAAGCCCATCGCCCAAACGGAACTTACGGCAAGGTTCATTAATAGTAACAATATAGAACTGAAGGTCCCCAAGAATATAAATATAACTACACCGACAAGCCCAAAAACTAGTAGTAATGTGCTAATCACGTCATTCATAATGACGTCATATTCTTCTACCATACTTTTAAAATTACCACATAGGTGGGGTTTTATATTGGCGTGATAATTTGATGCTGGGTGATTTGCTAATATTTTCTCTATTTCAGTTATAAGGACCTTGGCCTCTGAGATACCAGCGGCTGTCCCTTTTGGTTTTATCATTATGGCGAGCAATTTCCCGTTATCCCCACTTATGTAACCGTCTTTAAACGAATTTTCATTCTTGCTGGATTTCTTTTCATATTTAGCCTTAATATCGTCTAATTTGAAATCAACAGGAGTGAGGAATTCCTTAAAGAAGTATAAAGG
>JBAXXF010000117.1:0-5030 GCA_037128035.1 bacterium
ACTTTGATACATACCCACCAAAATATTTCCTTATTTGTTCAAAAGAGAACCTATCGTTACCGGCAGGTACTGGTGTGTGAGTTGTAAAAACGTTAGAGGCTATAACGAGCTCTTTGGCTTCATCGAATTTAAGATCATGTAGCTCCATTAGCAATCTTACTCTTTCCAATGCAAGGAAGGCACTATGACCTTCGTTCATGTGAGTGACCGCAGGTATTTTTCCAACCTTGTGAAGAGCTCTTACTCCACCTATACCTAGCAGCATTTCCTGTTTGATACGCATTTCTGTATCGCCGCCATAAAGACGAGAAGTAACTTCTCTCAGCGACTCTGAATTCTCTGGAATATTAGAATCAAGAAGATATATAGCGGTCCTTCCTACTGTTACTTTCCATATTCTTGCGTACAAAGGTCCTTCAGGCATATCAACGGATATCTTGTGAGGATTTCCATCCTTATCCCTCATCAGGTCGATCGGCATAGTGAAAAAATCATTCTTAGGGTAAGTTTCCTGCTGCCAACCATCCGAATTCAAGTACTGTCTGAAATATCCCTCTGTATACAACAACCCTACTCCGCATAGCGGAACACCGAGGTCACTTGCGCTCTTCATGTGGTCGCCAGCAAGCATTCCAAGGCCACCGGAATAGATAGGAATGGTCTCTGTAAGTCCAAATTCTGCAGAAAAATACGCGAAGACCTGTTGAAGCTTCTCAGAAGGCGTATTGTCATCATGTAGCAGATTTGGATAATTGTTGGTAAACCAAGATTTACTTTTTAAGTATGTATTGAGCCTGTTGTAGACCCTGTCCATATGGTTAAGGAAGGATTCATCAGAACTCAGCTCTTCTAATCTTTTTTGAGGGACTTTGCAGATGACCTTAAGCGGATTGTAATCTTCCTTGTCCCAAAGATCTCTGTCTATTCTCAGCATCAACGCGGCTGCATCGTGATCCCACGCCCACCAAACGTTGTTAGCTATCTCTTTTAGCGGGAGCAATCGTTCTGGTAATTTTGGAACGACCGCAAATTTTCTGATATTCTTTTTCATTCGAATCCTCCGTTTTTAAAGTCTCCTGATTTTAACAAAACAATAAATATTTTCTATATAAAAAACTTTTTTCTTTAACTTTATCAATAATGATGTACAATAATATTGTTACCAAATTCTTTTTAGGGGGAAACGATATGAAAAAGAAAGCAAAAAAGAAAGTTGTAAAGAAAACAGCGAAGAAAAAAGTGGCAAAGAAAAAAGTTAAAAAAGTAAAAAAAGCGAAGAAAGCAAAAAAAGCTAAGAAGTGCTGCAAGTAACTTTTTTTCTTAAAATGGCAGATAGGTAGGTACTTATCTGCCATTTTTTTATCTAAAAGCGCCATTTTTTTCACGCAAGGCTTTCCACTATCTCTATCACGCTTTTTGCCGCAGTTTCCATGTCCTTTATGATCAAATGTTCCTTTGTTGTATGTATGTCCCTATATCCTACTCCCAACGTTGCTGCATGAATGCCGTGAGCATTCAAATTATTAGCATCAAGTCCACCAGTTATGACAGTTGTTTTAGCTGTTATTCCATTTTTCTTTAGCGCATTAACTGCGATCTGAACCACTTTTGCATCTGTTGGTATCAAGAACGCTTCATACTTGATCTCTTTTTTCACATCAACAGTTGTTCCTGTTTCTTTTGCTGCTGCTTTAAAGATCGCTTCCATCTCTTCAGCTATCTTTACAGCTTTATTGCGGTCACAGCTCCTACATTCAGCTACTACCTTAGCTTTTCCAGGTATTCCATTAACAACTTCTCCGCCATCTATCATTCCAACATTTGCAGTTGATTCATGATCGATCCTTCCAAGTTTCATTCTTGATATAGCCAAGGAAGCACTTTTTACGGCAGACACCCCATTTTCTGGTTCACTTGCATGTGCGGACTGCCCTGTGTATTCAACGTAAAAAGCGAATTTTGTTGGTGCCCCTACCACGATCTCATCTATGTTCTCTTCGTCTAAAATATAGGCTATTTTTGAGCTTACAAGTGAGTAGTCAAGGTTAGTTGAACCTTCTGTTCCTATCTCTTCACATCTGGTTATTATTATCTCTATTGGCGGATGCTTTGAAGATGACTTCAGCATTTCAAAAAGTATGGCTATTCCTGCCTTATCATCTGCGCCTAAAATAGTATTACCGTTTGAGCGTATTATGTCGTTCTCAACTAGTGGCGTTATCCCAGCCCCTGGCTTTACAGTATCTGCGTGACAGCAAAAAGCCACCGGCTCATTATTAGTTGAACCCTTTGCAGGGAATTTTGCTACAAGATTGCCATATGTATCTGTGCGTGTTTGTGCGCCCTCTTTCTTAAAAAGTTTTTCAAGATGTGAGACGAACTCCCTATCATTAGGGGATTCGCTTGGGATCTTAACAAGATCACAAAATGTTGCTATCATCCTTTCTTTATTCATTATGCAAGATCCTCCACGATAGTGATTATTACTTTAGTGGTCGCGACCATCTCATCAATTACCGCATGTTCCTCTGTTGAATGCATCTGTCTTGCACCAATACCAAGTGCAGCGGTCTGTATGCCGTAATGGTTAAGATGCGTGGCATCTGTTCCACCTGCTATCGCTTTTATGTCCGGCTTAATGCCGTTCTTTTCCATTGCCTTTGCAGCTATTGTGACTACTTTTGAGTCCTTAGGTATGTTGTAACAAGCAAGCACTGTCTTCTTCTCAATGCTTACGTGTGTGCCAAACTCTTCAGCGGCCTTTTGGAATATTTGGGTCATTTCTTCTGCAAGCGCATGTGATTTTTTGTCATCAAGACTTCTGCATTCCGCGTATATCTCAAGGTCCTCAGGAATGGAGTTCATGTTCTGACCACCCTTCATGACACCAACGTTAGCTGTAGATTCTTCATCGATACGTCCCAGCCTCAATCTTGATACCGCAACAGCAGCTGCTTGAATGGCTGATATACCTTTTTCTGGTGCCATACCTGCGTGAGCTGAACGCCCTTTGTATTTTACATGAAGCACAAAATATGTCGGTCCACCCGTGACTATTTCATCAGGTGTGTCCATATCTATAACGTAGCCCATCTTTGATCTTATAAGTTTACGATCAAGGTGCTCTGCCCCACCACCGCTGATCTCTTCACACCTTGCGAGCAAGAACTCTATAGGTGGGTGTTTTTTTGCAGAACGGAGCATTTCTATTACTTCAGCTACACCGGCCTTGTCATCTGCGGCAAGTATGGTGTCCCCTTTTGATCTTATGATGTTGCCATCAATGACAGGTTGGATCCCTTTGCCCGGCTTTACTGTATCTGCATGACAGCAGAACATTACAGGTTCAGTGGATTCTGAGCCCTTTGCAGGAAAATAGGCAACAAGGTTACCAAAAGCATCAACAGCAGTACTCGCCCCCTCTTTTTTGAGGAGCTTTTCCATGTATGAGATGAATTCCTGATCATTTGGGGATTCGCTTGGGATCTTTACAAGTTCACAGAAAGTTTTAACAAGTCGTTCTCTGTCCATAATAGACCTCTAATTTGATAGTGCAAAATGAGGTCTAAAACTTATACGATAATCGTCGCGTAGGCAATTAAATTAATAGAGGCTACCCTAATATTGACACAAGTTGTCTTCTGGTCGCTGTTAATTAGAATATTGCTGCTGTTGCGCCTCTGATGCCTGTTGCTCAGCATCAAACGTAGCGCAGGTATACTGGTTCACTTGGTATCCAGGTATTGAACTTATTTTAATATCTGTTACGAAAGCTCCTGTTGTGGCAGCCAGCATGTTGCTCTCTGTCCTTGCATTTGGGCAGAACAAGGTCGCCTTGTCTGCTATAAGGTATTTTGCGAATATCCTAATGAAAACATCCTGAGCCTCTCCGGCATCCGCAGGAGAACATTTAAAATTAGCAGTGAAGATATTGGCTTTTATAAGATCGGCCGTGTTAAGTGTATACAGATTGTTCATAGATGCTATCAATACTGTATCTATTGCTGCAAGAGATGTTTCAAGCTGATTAACAGCAGGACATACTTTTTCTGGTGTCTTTTTAACGTCGACCAGCCACGATACTATCTCACCCATTCCGTTCTTAACTATCGTGCAATAATTTGTTTGACCGTTAAGTGCAGTGGCTTTATCTTCAAGATCTTTTATTTTGGTCGTCAAAGAATCACAGTCGGCCACAGTTGTTACATCAGTAGTTAAACTTTCTACCGACGTACCTCTACCTTTTGAACCGCCCATGCATGAAGCCAATATTAGCGTTGTTATCGCCATTACCGCTACTGTCCTTGTTATTGTCTTCATAATACGTACCTCCTGAGACCAGACCATTGTTGTTATCTATTTGAATTATACAATATATGAGATTACTTGTCAAGAGAAATAAGCATATACTAATAACTGTTCAAAGATAAATGGAACTATTATGAAATTATTGGCTTTTAGCTGGGTCACTTTCTAGTCAAAAAGGGGCCCAGGGGCTTGCTACTTAGCGTGCCAGCCCACTAAGTTTGCTCAGCTGGGCATCAATATTATCTATGGCGCCCTGTATGGCGACTAGAGATGTCGTTGCTGATGCAACTGTACTTATGTCTAGGTTAGCTACGCCGAGGTGGTTAACCGTAGCGTCAAATGAAGCGCCCGACATGCACAGTGCCTTATATGTTTTGCTATCTCCGGCTATAAGCTGTTCACCGTTGATGGTAGTAATGCTTGCCGCTATGTTAATGAACTCAACGATACTCTTCATCTCTATCTGCATGTTTGACCTATCTTGGTCGCTGTAATTCTCCTTTAAGGATTCATTGCCTAGGTCCACTGCCCTCATCAATACAGATCGTATGCTGTTCAAGCCGATGTATACCAAACCGCCTTCATCGGCTGCCATTCCAATTATGTTGGCACAGAAAGCAGAAGGGCCTCTAGAAATACCAGCCTGTATCGTGGTTAAAATATTCTGCATAAGTGCTAGTCCGTTGTTGAACTGGTTCTCATATGCTCCTGTTCTTGATCTG
>JBAXXF010000118.1:0-5028 GCA_037128035.1 bacterium
GACTATGGCGGCACCACCCATATAGTACCAAGGCTTAGTACGAAAGGACCTCTTGATAGCTGTTATGTCTGGTATGCACACTGTAACTTTTTTTAGAGTCTTTTTTATATTCACGATAGATGTTACCTTTTCATTTTGTTGCTAGGGTTGATTTTTAAGAGAAAGGAGACAGGGCCGGATCAGCGTATAAACCGCCTTTCCGTGCCCCGCCCTTTTACCACTTATTCTACGATGATCTCAAAAAGAACTCTTCTGTTCGCAGTTGCCGCTTTTGTGTGAGCCACGTTAGTCCCGGGTTTGTAACTTTCATACATCGCCGGTCTGGCCTTGCCATATCCAATCTCAGAAAGTCTGTTAGGTTTAACAACTTTTTCTTGCACTAGATAATCTTTAACAGCCTGTGCTCTTCTTTCGCTCAACTTCTGGTTATAATCTTCTGTTCCGGATGCAGATGTAAATCCTGCGATACGGATCTTAGCTTTAGGATTCTTTTTTAAGGTCTGAATATTTCTTTTCAATATAGTCTTTGCTTCAGGTGTAAGCTCTGACTTATCAAAAGCAAAATGTATGTCCTCAAAGGCAAGAACAACTACTTTTTCCTCAGGCTCAGCCGCAAGAGCATTTAGCTGTTCGTCAGCTTTTGGCTCAGCCACAAAGACAACGACCTCTTTTTCTACTTTAGGTTCAGGCTCAACTTCTTTATTGTCCTGGGCGACATAGGAGTGTCCACCTAATGCAACTGTTACACCAACCGTGGCTCCAATATTGTGATACATCCAACGGAAAGCTTCACAAACCATGTAGTCTCTAAGGTCTACCCTTAGTGCCACATGTTCTGTAAACCAGTACTTCATACCTGCTCCAAGATTAAGAGCGAACATGTTATTAGTGGACATCGTAGGGTTGTAATCAGCACCTCCGATACCTGCTAAAATAAATGGATTGAATCTGCTTGATGGCATGAAGTGGTAAACGGCGTCAAGATGATAAAATATCATGCTTACTCCATCTACTGGACTTCTGAACTGTCCTCTTATAGAACCCGTTCTTGTCTTATCTACAACGTAAGTAGTTATAGATTCAACAGTACCTTCAACACCAAAGTGTCTTGTAAAGTTGTAACCGATCCTTCCACCAAACACAGGTCGATTCCTTAGATTTTGAGTATTTTGGAAAAAATTATATCCTCCGAATACGCCCAACTCTGTGCTACCCTGTTTTATCTCGGCACGAGCTGACAAGGGTAGTATAAAGGCAAATGTAACTACCATCAGTGCCACACGATAAATTGATCTCATTTTACGTCCTCCTTTTATATTTAGAGAGACAAAATAGACTGTCTTCCCTTTTTCCACTTAAAAGTCATAATTCCTTACGGTGTAGGCACATTAATAATAGTATTCGTCATAGTAACTCCAGAAGTTAAAGACAGTGCCCTGCCTTCTAGTGTAACTAACGTAACATTGCCCGTAGTAGAGAAAGAAATTGCATCCTGAGCAATTATGTTTCCTACCATAGTTCCGCCACCTGCCGCATTTATTGTCGCTGAAGTTCCAACCTGCCAGAAGACGTTCTTAGCAAGAGCACCACCTGTTAGGATAATGCTTTGAGGGAACGCTATCCCAGGTCCACCAACGGTAAGTGTGCTCCCTATCTGAAACACAAATACAGCATTTGCATCACCTTGAGCATCTAGCGTAAGGTTTCCACCTTGTATCAATACTGAAGAAGAGTTAGTGTAGACACCAGGAGTTATCGTTGTCCCAGCCAAGTTGCCCGCAAGAACTCCGTCTGATGGCATCAGTGCCAACGCGTTATATACATCCACTCCTTTTAGACGAGCAGCTGTAGCAATCCCACAACTGACAACGTTAGCTGTAGTAGTTGGACCAGTAGTTGAGTTAGTACATGTGTAGATATTTCCGTTAACCTGTCCTTGATTTGAGCCCGTTTCTGTATAGACATCATAATTACTGTGAGGTGCAGGTGCTATAACACCAAAGGCGTAAGTGCCTGCTGGCTCGTCGTGAAATCCAGTCACATTAGAAGTACCTGTTGCGATGGACCCAATATCACCATTGACGACTGTTAGAATTCCATCATTGGTCATTCCAGCGCTACCGCCAAAAGTTCCATAAGGTGCTATCAAGCCAAGTGGTACTGCAGATGGCAATATTCCAGTGCCCGTTGTAAAACTCCATGAATAAGGAGTTGCCAGTGCATTTCCGCTAAGGTCTTTGACCTCCGTTCCTATCGCAGCAGTATATAAAGTGCTGGCAGCAAGATTGCTTGCTGGCTGTAGAGTTGCAATTCTGGTTATTGGATTATAGGAGACAACTGGCAGTGTAACTCCTCCTACCAAAAATGTTAGATTAGTGATCGTTGAGGAGTCCATATCTTTACTAAATGTTGCGTTAACAGAACTGTTAAGTGGCACATTTACTGCGGCACTAGCAGGTGTTACAAGAGTTACAGTAGGTGGAGTCAAGTCTGGCCCTGCACCTGTGGTAAAGCTCCAAACAAAGTTAGCCGCAAGCGCATTACCAGTCAGATCGCTCGCACCTGTTGTTATAGTAGCTGTATAAGTAGTACTCGGTAAAAGAAGATCTGTAGGTTTAAAAATTGCTGTTACACCTGAGTAAGTTACAGTTCCAGGAACAGGTGTAGACGCCCCCTGCTTTAATGTAAATGTTATAGAAGTGACGGACAAAGGATCCATCGCTTCACTGAAGGCAGCCAGGACGCTCCTGTTCGTCGCTACACCAGTAGCAATATCGGCAGGACTTACAAAAGTTACAGTAGGTGGTGTAACATCTGCTGTCGCTCCTGTGGTAAAACTCCAAGTATAGTCGCTCAATATTTCGTTACCGTCCTTGTCTTTAGCACCGTTAGATCCACCTATAATTGTAGCGCTGTAAACGGTGTTGGCTGCAAGATAGCTTGCTGGTATAAAAACTGCATTTATACCTATGACAGCGACGGTACCTTTAACAGCTGTATTTCCTTGTTTCAAAATAAACGTTTTAGGGTTGATAGTAGCTGGATCCATTACCTGACTAAAAGTTGCGGAGAGTTTAGTATTTATGAACACTCCTGTAGCAGCATTAGCAGGGTTTACCTGGGTCACCGTAGGCTTAGCATTTGGAAACTATGTTCCGCACGCAGTAATTGAAAGGATGCTTAGAGTTAATAAAAACAAGAGACAAATTCGTATGGTCTTAAATCTTTTCATAGGACGCTCCTCCTTATTTGCTTAAGTTGTGATGAACTTCAAAAGAGATGAGTGACTCGACACCGACATAGTACTGCATTTCTAAATTAAAAAAATGGGGTTCAATGCTTATACTTAATATTGTCGTATAAAAACTTATAACATGTAGAATATACCGAATTGCATATCATACGCCATGGCGAAGCCGCTGTTAACTCCAGCTCCGTTAGTCCAACCGACAAAAGATGTTGTAAAGTGTACAAGATCTGCAACTACTCCAAAATTATCTTTTATCTTATATGCAGTCCTTAACCCAAAACCTAGATTCAGAAAATCTACTGACGATCCTCTTCCACCACCAGCACCAAATTTTATTCCCGCATCAGCGGTCGGACCAATTGCAAAATCGTTCGTCTTTGAGAATGTAAGATAGAATGGATAATCATAGACAAGACCTAATTTGATCTGTGCAGCATTAGCTCCACCAAAATTAAGTCCGACAAGACCACTCCAATTCTCTCCTTTTCCGACTTTTACATTCATAGAGAACTGGTTTCCGCCCCAGTTATGTAAATCCATTGTTGGACCTATGGTAGGTTCAAGCTTCCATAGATTAGGATCAGTATCAGCATACAAACTAGCAGTTGTAGCTAGTGCTGCAAAAATAGCCCCAATAAAAAACTTCTTCATTTAAGTCCCCCTTGATTTTTTATCGACGTAATTAGCAATAAATTTATCTGCGCATTCATGAAGATAAAGTACGCCAGACAAATAAATATGTAAAATATATAATAAATATGTGATATATAGATTTTAACTATGTATAACTTCAATCATCTTTATTATTTCTACATCACAGCAAAGTCCGGCGGCGTTACCGCGGCTGCAAAACATTTGCGCATCAGCCAACCGTCTCTCAGTAGTCAGCTTAAAGCGTTAGAGCAAGCATTGGACAAGAGACTTTTCCAAAAAGTTGGAAGGCGCAATGAATTGACAGAAAATGGGGCTGTTATCTACGGCTTGTGTCGCAACATGTTCGAGATATCAGAAGAAATGGAAGAATTGATATCTAAACGTGTCCCCTCCGCCTCCCGCTGGATACACATTGGTGTGTCTGACGAAGTAGAAAGATCCTTTGTGTTCGATGTTGTTAGTTTATTTTTAAAGGAGCATGGTCTAATACAAAGACCAAAGGTAACAGTTAATTCTGGCACTCACGAGCAACTTATAGAGCGCTTACGATTCCACGAGCTAGATGTTGTCGTAACTCCATTTGCAATGACAGATCCTGATCTAGAGAACTTAGAGTGTGCGGAAGTACCAGTTGGGTTGATATGTCCAAGCAAGTGGAAAGTTAGTTCAAACACAGAAAAGCTTAAAGCTGCTGATGCGGTCAAGAAAATATTTGGTGGAGAGTACGCACAATGGCTAATGCCTTCTTCACGATTCAAACTTCGTTCTCAGATAGACCTCTTCTTTGAAGAGAACAAGCTCAAAGGTAGAGTAGTTTTTGAAAGTGATATGATGGCTTCTATAGTCAGAGCTATAGCCGACGAGGTAGGTCTTGCCTTTTTGCCTTTACTTTATGTATCAAGAGAGATCAGTGAAAAATCGGTGCGCGTATTAGGACCAAAGGCTGGATACTGGAAGTACAGGGTTTGGCTGGGGTGTCATGGTCAAAACAAAAATGATAAGCTAATTCAGACTCTATCAACAGCATTTAAAAAAACTTATACTAGGGCGAATCGTTAGATCTACAGACTTAACTATTTATTACCCGTCTTTCTTAAAAGTTCTTTTTCTAGGATAAGTTCACC
>JBAXXF010000119.1:0-4979 GCA_037128035.1 bacterium
GGTGGTAATGCCAATTCCAATATTGCCACATGATGAAATTACACCAATCACTAGTGCAAAAATAACATAAGTCAGTTTTTTAAAACTCATTGGCACCCCCAAAGTTGAACACCTATTATACCCTATGTATGGGGAGAAACCTATGGGGGATTATAAGTAATATTAAAAGGCCCTTCCTCATTACGAGTAAGGGCCTTTCATTCTTAACTTTAAAATTAATTAATTTTTTTCTGCAGGTTTTGGAGCTTCAATGATTTTCTTAGCGTCCTTTTCAGCTTTTTCAGCTTGCTTTACTTCTTTGTTAGCTTTTCTAGCGTTTATCTTTGCCTTTATAGACTCTTTTTTAGCTTCCTTTACGTTAGCCGCGGCATTTTTTACGTCCGCTTTCTTGTTTTCAACATTCTTCTCAGCATCTACAGCATTTGCAGCCTTCTGCTCAACATTCTTAGCCGCCTTTGCTTCAACTTTCTTCTCTTCAAACTTCTTCTCAGCCTTTACAACATTCTCAGGTTTTGGAGCCTGGGTAAATTGGGCAAATGCTGAAAAGGAAAATAACGCAGCAATAACAGTTACTAAAAGTTTCATATGAGTGTCCTCCATTTAAACTAGGACCCCATACTGTGTCCATTAATGCAAAAAGTAAATACTGTTTTAACCTAGTGTATCAAAAGCAATGTCTCACGGATCCCTCTGCATTCTATTGCGTCACAAACAGTGACGTAACTTCTGACGATTGTGTTGCATCGGCAGGAGTAAGGCCATGCCATACTCCGTCTTGCCAATATCCTGGTACCTTTATACCAGCGCTATCTGAGCTATATCCACCTGCATACACAACGCCGTTAAAAACAACTATAGACTCTACCTTGGAATCTTGTGTGGCATCAAGAGGAGTCAGTTCATTCCATACTCCGCCCTTCCAATATCCTGCTACAGATACAAAAGAACCATTCCTACTATATCCTCCAGCATAAACAACACCAGCGTAGACAGCTATGGAAGTCACATCAGTTTCTTGCCCTGGATTAGGAGAGGTTAACTCATTCCATGTTCCGTCTTTCCAATATCCTGTCACATACATAGAAACAAGATCCCCGCTGTATCCTCCAGCATATAAGCTACCATCAGCAAAAGTTAGGCACTCTACCTTGGAATTTTGTGTTGCATTAAGAGAAGGAAGGTCATGCCATACTCCGTCTTGCCAATATCCTGGTATCTGTACACCAGCAATTTGGCTATATCCCCCAATGTATACGCTGCCACCAGCGACTACCATGGACGTTACAAAGGAAGTTGAGGCGATAGGAGGAATAGGCCCTTGCCATGTACCATCTTGCCAATATCCAGGTAAAAATATACCGGAATGTTGACTATATCCGCCAACGTATACGCTGCCGCCATCGACGGCTATGGACATTACGTAGGTATTTCCTGTTACCTCAAGAGGCGTAAGCCCATTCCAGGCTCCGTCTTGCCAATACCCTGGTACATATACACCAGAACTTCTGCAATATCCTCCAACATATACGATACCACCGACTACTGTTATGCCCTTTGCAAAGGAATAATCTGCTACGTCGATAGGAGTAAGTCCATTCCATGCTCCAGCTTTCCAATATCCTGCCGCAAATTCAGTGGAACTATTCCCACTATATCCTCCAGCATATACCAGCGGCTCTGGCGCTGGAGTTGATGTTACTGTTACACTTATAGAATAGTAGAGGATAGCCCTTAGATTTTGTGCTCTTACTTTAATGATAAAAAAATCCTGGTCTGTAATAGCCTGGTTGGCATAAGCTGTATCAGTTTCAAAATTATCCGCTGGCGCATTGTGTGCATACTTTACAACTTTTACCGTCGCCTCTGAGCTCCTTGGATCAAACAGCGTTATAAAATTTCCAACATTAGATGTGTCTGATGCTTGTGCACTAGTTATTGTCACAGTCCCCACAACCATAGCTGCCTGGGAAAGTGTTGCAGCTGGTGTCCCCAGGCTTGTTACAGCCACACCTTTAACGGTTGATGTAGTTTTTAATGTTGCATTGTTGCTATAGTTCCCGCAGGCTGAAAATACTATAATAATTGATATCAATAGAGCATAGGCAATCTTGGATCTAAACATAATTACCCCCCAATTTTTGTGCTACGGCCAGTACATAATATACCCCATGTTATAGGTAATAGAAAGCCTTACTGGAACTCAGTCTCGATTTCTTCTATTGATGGGAGACTAGCTTTTAGATCCTTAGGTATTGCCTGCGTGATCTTGTACTCGGATATTCCCATTGGTTTTGAAATATCCCTTAATGCATACTCCGCTGTAATTTTGTCTTTTGATTTGCACAGCAAGATCCCAATAGTCGGATTGTCCGACTTGTTCCTCAAAATATCGTCCACGGCCGACAGATAAAAATTGAGTTTACCAGCATGCTCCGGCTTGAACTTTACAGCCTTTAGCTCTAGCACGATGTAGCACCTTAGCTTTAAATGGTAGAATAGTAGGTCGATGTAATAGTCTTCCCCGCTTATCTCCAAATGATATTGTTGCCCAACAAAAGCAAAACCTGTTCCAAGCTCCAATAAAAATTTAGTGATATGTTTAACCAGTTCATTCTCTATATCTCTTTCTTTAGCTTCGTCGTAGATGGTTAAAAAATCGAGCTTATATGGGTCTTTTATCATCTGTTCTGCCAGATCAGATTGTAAAGTTGGAAGTGTTTTCTTAAAATTAGTGATCTTAGTTTTTACTCCTTGTCTGTGATATAGATCGCTCTCAATTTGCATTACCAGGATGTTTCTGGACCATCCATTTTCAATGGTCTGTTGGGCGTACCAAAGCCTTTCATCATTGCTATTTAATTTTTCTAACAAAGCTATATTGTGATACCAGGGTAATTGTGCAAGCGCCGCTTGCACAATTATAACGCTTTGATATTCTTTGTAAAATTGGTTCATATACATAACATTCCTATAAGAAAACCCTTTCATGTTCGGAAAGGCACTCCGCAGGTCCTTAGACAATCTTTCTATGACCTTTGTCCCCCAGCCTTGTTTTTCTTGCTGCTCGGATATGATCTTCCCGATCTCCCAATACAACTGCATCATCTTTGAATTGACCGATAACACGGCCCTTATCTGGGCTGCTCTGATCTTTTCTTTTAATGTTTTTAAAATGCTGACGTAGCTTTTGTCTATAAGCATATTCATGACAATATACGACTGCAAATTGCATGTTGTTTTGTGCGGCAGCAGGTCCGCATGTTTAGTGTCGATTTTTACACACCCACTGACCTGCCATAGCCAGTGTAGCCGTGCAAATTCTTGACAAACGCAGCCCAAATATGGCAAAAAAAGCTGTCTCAACAAGTCAGTAACAGGAGGGCCTCCATGAAAACTATTTTTACACTATTGTTTGTTTCAACAATGTTCCTTGCTTTGCCTTTGCAGGCGCAGGACGTTGACCTAGCCGCAGCAACAGCAGGCATTCTTGCAAATATAAACGAGCAATTGGCAGGATCTGAATATTACCTAGTTTCCAAGGTAGAAGTTGAAAAGCCAGGCTGGTTCTCATCTTGTAAACAGGGAAAGACAACAATATTTTTAGCTAAACATAATTCAGAGCACAAATACGAATATAAAGATTGTTGCGTTGTTAGTGAAAGCAGTGCTGTCGGTAGCCAGTGGTTTTTAGAGGATTGCGATATGATGGTAAAGGTCACGGCTGATGCTGACTATGAAAGCTGGTCCGCAGAGAATGGATATGCCTCTATAGGCTGGCCACTTACACAGCGCCATCAAACATTTTGAGTTCTTTACTCAAACTTGTAAAGTCTAGTTGCAGAAGTAATCGCCTCTGGATGCTCAGGGTCAAGAGTAACATAGGCACTAGTTGCACTAAAATACAACGCCCCATCAAATACTGTTAGATTTGCGAAAGTGTCAGGCTTGTCACTTATAACTTTTGTTATCTTGTTGTCCCTTGGGTTGTATCTATAAAGCTTCGCAACAGTTGTCCCATCAAATGCACTAAAGTACAATTCGCCGTTAAATGCAGTTAACTGTGTTGGCGCATCAGCTCCATCATCGTGTATATTTGAAATTTGAGTTATCTTGTCGTCTGTAGGATTATACTTATAAAGCTTTGTGAGGCCGACAGGACTCGTTGTCTTATTGGCGCTAAAGTACAATTCTCCGTTAAGCTCAGTTAGATAAGTAGGCGTGTCGGCGCCGCTAGGGGTTCCTGCAACACCATTTATATTTGAAACTCTAACCATCTTACCTTCATACAACGAAGGATTGTATTTAAAAAGCTTACCACCTGCAGTAAGATATAAGTCTCCATTAAATACTTTTATAGCGTAAATCCCATCACCGCCAGCGCCACTTAGATTTGAAACCTGAGTCACTGCGCTAGAGTCAGACTTGTACTTATAGATCTTGTCAAAGGTGCCTGTCTTAATTGCTCTAAAATACAAAGATCCATTATATACTGTTAGATAGGTAGGGCTATCGCTGGAACCATTATTTATATTTGAAACTTGAGTCGTTTTTTTATCTACTGGATTGTACTTATAAAGCTTAGTAATAGAGGGCGTAACACCAGGAGCTGCACTAAAAAAAACTTGTCCATCGTAAGCAGTTAACTGGGTAATGGCATCAGAGTCACCACTGAATATATCGGAAACCTGTACCATACTGTTGTCTAATGTGTTGTAGCTAAAAAGTTTTAGGTGTGGTCCATTAAGAGCAACAACGTATAATTTATCATTGAGTGCAACAATACCGCTAGCTTGATTGACTTCAAGTCGTGTTATGTTGCTTCCATCATATTTAAAAAGGGTTGTTCCAGAAATTGAACTAACAGCGGTAAAAAACAATGCATTACCACATACAGTAAGGGATTGGATGTTATCCCCTGCAATGCCGCCTGTATTTGAGATTTGAGTTATGATGTGTTTGGTAGCAGTAAGAGCATTACT
>JBAXXF010000120.1:0-4942 GCA_037128035.1 bacterium
GCTAACACCAATATATTTATAAAAAGCCATAGTCTAAAGCATCCTTACTCGGTCTGAGTAGCACGATATAATTCTTCCATACTTGTCACGCCCTGAAGTACTTTTGTAATGGCATTCTGTCTAACAGTGGTCATTCCCTCTTGTAGAGCTAGTTTTTTTATCATTCCAGCATCTGCTCCTGAAAGGATAAGGGCCCTCAAAGGATCTGTCATTGCCATAAGCTCACTTATTACCGTTCTGCCTGTGTATCCTGTATTGGAACATTTCTCACAGCCGACATGTTTATACAGTGTATATTTTTGCAGGACATCCCTGGTCACACCAAGTTCAGCCATTTCTATATCATTAGGGGTATAAGTTTCTTTGCAATAGGTGCAGAGCTTTCTAACAAGTCTTTGTCCTATTACTCCAACTATAGACGATGAAACAAGGAACGGTTCTATTCCCATATCAACAAGTCTTGTTATGGCGCCTGGTGCATCGTTGGTATGCAAAGTGGAGAGAACAAAGTGACCTGTAAGAGCAGCGTCTATCGCTATTTCAGCTGTTTCTTGGTCTCTTATTTCTCCCACCATTATTATATCAGGGTCTTGACGTAGTATCGCTCTAAGACCACTTGCGAACGTAAGATTTATCTTTGGGTTGACCTGTATCTGTCCAACACCCTGTAGCTGATACTCGACTGGATCCTCTACCGTTATTATGTTCCTCTCTACAGAGCGTATCCTTGTAAGGCAAGCATACAGTGTCGTAGATTTACCTGAACCAGTAGGTCCTGTAACTAGGAATATACCGTGCTTCTTATTTATGAGCCGATTAATATTATCCAAGACCTTGCCCGTAAAACCAAGTTCAGGAAGTTCTATCAACACGCTTGATTTATCCAAGATACGCATGACCAGACGTTCACCAAAAGCCGTCGGCACTGTCGATAATCTTATGTCGATGTCTTTACCGGCTATCTTTATCTTGATCCTTCCATCTTGAGGAAGACGTTTTTCAGCTATATCAAGATCGCCCATTACTTTTATACGTGATGAGATAGACGCATGGAATTTTTTTGCTGTCTTGAATACATCGTACAAAATACCGTATATCCTAAACCTAACGACGACTTCTTTTTCGTAAGGCTCTATGTGTATGTCACTTGCTTTTTCTTTTACTGCTCTAAAAAGTAAAGAGTTAACAAGCCTTATTATAGGAGCTTCATCATCTCCAGCCTCTAAAAGGTCAACCGGCTCATTAAGATCATAAGCCAAGTCCCCGCTGGATTCCTCTAGTCCCTCTATTAAGTTAGAGGTGCTCCTTTCATAGACCCTATTTATGGCCTCTTGAAGATTTAAAGGGCTAGACACCATGACCTTGATCTCTTTTTTAAAGATCAATCTTAGATCATCAATAGGGCTTGGGTTCAACGGATCAGCCACTATTACTACAACGTAATCATCGCCCTTGGATATCGGCAGTATCAAATGTTGCTTTGCATAATTTATGGGAATGCTCTTGGTCAATTCTGGGTCTATCTCAGCGGAAGGTATTTGGTCCAAATAAGGATAGCCCATCTGTATCGCGAGAGCTTTGGCTAGTTCTTCTGGTGTCAGGTAGTTCTTACTTATCAGTATCTCGCCAAGGCGGAGGCCTTGTTGACGCTGTATATCTAGCACCTCTTCAAGCTGTTCAGGCGTTAAAGAGGTATGATCTAAAAGTATCTGCCCTATTTTATTACTGGAAATTCCCATTAATATTCCCCGTTACATCTTAATCGTTTTAATACCTGAAGAAGGCATGTCGTAACTCTTGGACAGGTCCTCTTCTTTTGTCTGAAGCTTAACTTTTTTATCCATGGCGTTGGTGAAGTCGCTAAACTCATCCATACCACCTGTATTCTGTTTAATGAAACCCTGCCTTCCCTCTATCGCGTGCCTTGTAAGATTGCTGTGGGTCTCATAATCCCTAACGATGTTAGGCGTAATAAATACTAGAAGATTGATCTTGGTCGAGCTTGTAGTTTTACCCTTAAATAACCATCCGACTATAGGTATATCACCCAGTACTGGTACTTTGTTATACGTGGTTTGCACAGAGTCCCTATATAGACCTCCCAGCACTACTGTGTCCTTATCCCTTACTACGACGGAAGTTTTGATGTTCCTTGAGTTGGTAGAGACGGTCGTTCCGGCAAGGTCCCTTGGCGCCTTATCCGTGATATCTGATGTTTCCTGTTCTATATCCAGCTTAACGAAATCAGAGGTAAGGTTTATCCTAGGAGTTATCTTTAGGCTCAATCCTACATCAACGTTGTCGATATTCTGCTGGCTCAAGCCCTGCGTTACGACAGTACCTTTTACTACAGGTATCTTATCCAACACCTTGATCTGAGCTTCTTCATTATCGGAAGTTATTATTGAAGGTCTTTGTAGAACGTTCGCATCGCTGTTCTTTTCTATAGCTGTTATGAAAGCTGCAAGCGATGGTATTTTGAGTGAAGTGCCGTTTAGAGTAACATCAACTGTCTTCTTGCTTCCAAACCCTAGTATCATGCCGCTTAATGCGCTTGGATTAGCAAGGAAGTTCATGATGTTGTTAGTAGAAGAGACACCTGAGTCAAATCCCACAGCTCTTGGCACTTCTGAACTTAAAGCGTAGTTAGATGAAACGCCGAAGCTGGAATCGCCACCCAATGAAATTTCCATCGTGATGGTCTCGAACAGAACTTGTCCTTTTCTGACATCAAGCCCGTCTATAACGGCCTTTATTGCATCATACTGTCTTGGCTTTGCGTTAGCCACGATCGAATTGGTCCACTTATCTGCTGTGATCTTAACGCCGTCGAATGTTGAGTCTTTTGCTGTACCGGCCTTAGCACCTATTATAGCGCTAAGCGTTGTGCTTATATCTTCTGCACGTGCATTTTTTAGAGGATAAACATGTATATCGCTATCACCCTTTACCTCAAAATCCAACTGAGCGACAAGTTGTCTTATTTTCCTAACACCAGGATCGTTAGCCATGACTATTATAGAATTCGTCCTCTCGTCCGTAAATATCCTGGAGTATCTTTCCGCTCCTCTGCTTATGTCTTTTTTAACAGCACTTGTTGATTTTGCAGCACCCTGAAAGATGATGTTGTCTATTATGTCCTTGATCTTAGCGGCTTCTGCATTCTTGATAGGTATAACGACCATTTTAGTCGTCTCTCCGCCAACATCCAGTATAGAGATGATCTCTTCTATATCCGATATCTGAGAGCCGGTGCCCGTCACTAGCATAGTATTAGTGTCTTCTAGCGCTTTTATCTTAACGTTCGCTGGGACAAAGCTTCCTCCGCCCCTTCTATCGGTGAGGTCCGTAGCAAGATCTGTCGCATTTATATTTTTAAGCTTTATCAGTCTAGTTATATATTCATCGTTCCTTGGGAAATAATTGCCTTTATAGATAGTGACTCCAGATGCTACATCCTTTTTTGCTACTACACGTAAAAACTGACCCGCCTTTGTAACGGCGAAATCATTAACGTCCATAACGGAAAGGAAAACGTCATAAGCTTCCTGCACTGATATAGGGGTCGGGGCCATTATGGTTATGCCCTTCTTTGATGCTATAGCTTCATTGACGATGAACCTCTTGCCAGTAAGCTTACTTATTTGCTTGACCAGTGTGAGGACATCAACGTTGTTAAAATCGAAGCTTTTGACGATATCGCCTTCTGCAGGTTTGCCCTCCGGCGTTATTACTATATCCTTACTCCCCATCTTTTTAGCCGACGCATCAGCCTTTGGGTTTACAGGGACAGGAACTTTATCAGAAGTAGGTTTAGCCCAAGCGCTAGAGTCCATAGGTTTAGCCCAAGCGCTAAAGCTCACAAGAACAACAGCAAGAATTGTAAGATTGATCATTCCTCTACGCATAGTAGTAACCCCCGTTATCACCGTATCTCTACACTGTAATTTTTAGTTTCTCCGTTCCTGTTGATCACAAAATCAAGTTTGTTGGTCGTCTGTATCTTTTGGAAAAGGTTCATCGCAGCTGCCGGGTCCTTTATTTCTGTGCCATTTACAGATTTTATTATATCGCCGTTCTGTGCGCCTAATTTTTGATATATGCTCCCAGGCTGTACATCAAAGAGTTTAAAACCGCTTATTGCACCGTTCTCGAAATTAGGAACTGCCCTTGCCTGAGAAAGTAGGCTGTTTATATCTGAGAGCGACTTATTAAGCTCTCCTCTGTCCAACAAGATCCTTCCTTCACCTATTTGCTTCACTCCACCGGCAGAAGATACAGCAGTGGCTTTACTCATCATGTCATCGTCCATTTTCATCTCTATGTATTCTAGCTCTCCACTTGTAAGGTCCCTTAGAACGACCTTTCTCCTAGCTATACTGTATACTGAAGCTTTGGAGAGGACAACGTCGCCTATTATAAATGGTTCAACCTTCTTTTGTGCCCTTAAGGCTATTGCAGCAACAGATCTTGCTTGTTCGTTAACGACTATAGTCCCAACTAGCTCTACGTCGAGCGTAGACTTTTTGGTCACTTCTCCAGGCGCTGCAGCTTTAAATATATCTTCTGGAAGTTCATTCTTAGAATTGAAAAGATTTCTTGTCACTATTACATCATACCTTGCTAGACGCTGAGCTTCCAGGTCTTGAGCAGTAGATATTTTTGTGTTCTTAGATTTAGGGATCTCGGAACCTTTTACGTCGGACAGATACAAGCCTGTAATAGCTGATATCAATTTAGCCGCAAGCAGTGCGACCACTATCAGTAACGCTATAGTGACGAACCAATGGATCCTTTTGATATCCTTCGGCGTTAATTTAGATAAATGTAAACCCGAGTCGATAGCCACCCCTTATGATCCCCCAGATATAGATTATACTTATGACATGTGTTTTTTAAAAGAAATTTAATGAAAATAGGTAGTTTGGCAAAACATAATTAC
>JBAXXF010000121.1:0-4913 GCA_037128035.1 bacterium
ATCTTATCCTCAGTAAGTGGAGGAGAGGACGTAAGCTTGAACTTAGGCTCACCCTTTTCACTCACCAGCTTCAGATAGACTTGGTATCCACTTATTCTAGCCTCTGAATCCAATTGATAAACAGCAGGCTCATTTATATCTTCCTTGAACTTGAACCTACCTGCCGTTAGCTCAAAGATGTTATCTAAATAAGATATTCTGCCTCGCATAAGATCTATAGAACCTAAAAGTTTAGGTTCTATTTCTGTACCTTTGATATTAAGATCAAAAACTAGCTCCCCGTTAAAAACATCATTTCTAACTATAACGTCTCCACCGCTCTTGACCTTAACGTCTAGATCGAACTTATTATTTCCCTTTTTATTTATGAAGAATTTCCGTGTTTTCTTGGTCCTGTTCAAGCTCAAAAAGTTCAGGTCAAAATCCTTTCTGTAAGCAGCCTCGAACAGCGAGAAAACACCTGTTACACGATACGGAGGTAGCGAACCTGTTATGTTAACATCACCTGTCCATTTTCCTTTCAGACCTTCTGGATATTCGTAGTAAAGTTTGTCCACATGTAAGCCCAGCTTAGCACCAGGATAAAAAGATTTTAACTTGATCATATTATCGATATCAAGCCCGCCTGAGAAACTCATTGGTGCACCGGCTACGGAAGCCGTTAGCTCATCAAATTTAGCGAAACTATTTGCTATATTTATTTTTCCACCAAACGAAATGCCACCCAACTTGGATTCAGTGGTCAATATTTCAACATCCTTAGGATAAATGGTCCCCCTAAGCTTGTTATCATACACAAGGTCCATGTCGAACTTTCCTCTAGCTCCAGTAACAAAGCCTTTGAACAGCTTTAGCATACCGGTAGTAGCACAACCTTTTATAAGGATGTCGCGATTCTGCGTCGTATCAAAATTCAACACGCACTTATTGTTGTCAGATTCCGTAAGCATGGAGAAAGGCCTGATGCTGTAAGCTCCGTTAAGGTAGTCTACGTTTATAGGCCCCTTGTTCTTTAGAGAGACAAAACTATTAGAAAGAGAGAAATCATCTATCTTTATCCTAGCCGATCTTACGACGAACTTATCAGTGAATCTTATCTCTACGTCGCCATTAATATCAGTCTTAAAGTTCTCTATGTCCTTTAAGAAAAGGCTACCTATAGGATAAAAGTTGAACTTGGTGAATTTTGATCTGAAAACATATGTATCCTTGCTCTCTTTTGTTATTTCCCCTTTGGCTTCCTGGTCAAAGATGGTGAACTTGATTGCCACATTCTGCCCCAGCGTAAGATTAAGGTTCACAGGTTTTAGTTTCTGACCACCTATCATAAGATCGAAGATATTGAATTTAACGTTGCCAGCTAGGCTCTTCTGGGCATGCTCAACTTCTCCCTTTATGTTCACGCCGCCTGTAAGTTCTGTGTTCCTTTTTGAAAGCAGTATAAAGTCGGACAGAGAGAGATTCTTAGAACTCACGTCCATTTTGAGACGATTATTTTTTCTTACACCCTTGAAATCAAGCCGCCCTCTACCCTTTGTAACATAGAGGTCACTTATGGAGAGGTCGCCTTTATCCCAGACAAAACCTGCTACAAGTTCATCAAACCTTTCTGAGAAGAGCTCAACATCCTTAAGCTTGATCTTTGTATCCAGTTTAATAGTGGACCAAGTAGGATATCCGTCAAATTTTACCGTGGCGTTAATGATGCCTGAAGGAGCACCAAGGAATTTCTCCTGTTTCTTGAAGATCTTATATATATCTTCACTATATCCGTCCGCTACAGCTCCGTAACCTTTTATCGTAGGTCCTGGTTTCTTATCGAAGTCGATCTCATTATATCCGGTGTAATTTGAACTGCCGACTTTACCTTTTATTTCCTTAAGAACTAGCTTGTTGCCATCATAGATTACTTTTGCATTCACGGCCCCAAAAGCATATTCATCAAGGAGCTCAACATCATTGAATGAGACCTGCCCCTCATTCTTAAAATCTCCGTTATCATCGACTATTAGTCTTGTGGATAAGGTCCCGTGACCCTTAAGAGGAAGAGTTGATATCCTTCCATATGGTTCCATAGAAAAGGATTCGGACCTTACATCCAGGTCCATAGTTCCCTCGTCAGTTATCCAGCCGGAGACTACCATCGTATTAGTTTCGCTCTTAGCTACAAAATTATCAAAGTAAGCCCCTTTTGCGCTGAAGTGAACGAACCCATATACACTCCCCTTCTTGAAATCAAGGATCGAGTTCGCCTTTGTAGGAGCAAGACCTTTTTTGTCCAGCACCCAAAAATCTTTTACCTTAAGATCAAAGAGGCCGGATATTTTAATTTCAGGCTTAATAGAGCCTGTAAATGAAAACGGTCCACCTATCGTAAAGTAAGAAAGACAATGTTTTATATTGAAAAGTTCCAAATACCTTGAAAGTTCTACATCATGAACGACACCCTTACCCTTTATAGCGTAAGGTGCATTTAATGATATCGTTGTGTCCTGAGCCTCTATGCTTTTGCTTCCATCTGATACTTCAAATTTTGAAAGGATGATCTGGTCCTTACCATACCTAGCTGTCACTTCTATTTGGGGTACCCTGTATGAATACCAGGAGAAATCCCTTATCTTCACATTACCGTCTAGTATAGATGATTTAAGGTCCTTAAAAAGATAACCAGAGCATCTACCGCTACCAGACAGAAGCCCACCAGGGTAGTCCTTTTCATTCTTGAACTTCAATATGTTCGAATATTTTTTGCTCTCATCAAGATTAAAATCTACGCGCCAAAAGAGATCCAGCCTCAACTGAGAAAGGTCAGAGATGTTAGAGGCATATCCAGCTACAGCTATCTTACCCCCTACAACACTGGCTATAAGTTTTTCGACCTTTATCATATCCTTTTTTATATCGAACTTAAGATCTACGCCGGAAAGATATTCCAAGGGGCTGGAGATGTTGTCAGCTTTAACTTCTAGATAGTAGTTGTATTTCAACCCTTTACTAAGCTCTATGCTTATCTTAGGTGTAGAGATATCCAAGACCTTGTTATCCGGCTTATCTATCCTAAGTTTAAAGTTGGCGTTGGATATATCTATATTATCCAACCTAGCGCCCAGCATCTTTTCAACGACCTTACTTATATTTATTTTTTTGAGATCTAGTGGTTTACCGTCTGACTTAGTCTCTACATAAAGGCTAGGCGACTGAAGTTTAAGTGCAGATACCCCTATCACACCTCTGAGCAGTTGGACAAGGTTGAACCTAACAACAGCTTTAGGGGCAAAAAGATTTATTTTTGTATCCTCATCCTCTTTCTCAAGCCTAAGCTCGTCTATTATGACGGCTGGTCGGAAGTAGGATAAACGGACATCCTTAACATCCACTTTTAGGTTAAGGTTGTAATATGCCTGTGTGATTATGAACCTTTTGGCGATACCTCTGACGGCTAGAGAGTCAAAGATAAAAAAAACCGAAATGGCTATCACAAAAGTGAAGAGAAGACTAAAAATAAGCGCCCGTTTGATCATAGGCTATTTACCGATCACCGCCAACCTGACATCGATATCCCTATAGGAAGGGTCCATACTATATATCCCTTGATAACTATTCCTTGCATTACTTATATCGCCTTTCATCTCGTAACAGATGGCCAAATAGTAGAGTATGTCCAATTTGTACCTTTCATATGAGGCCTCTTTCAAAAGATCATTCAAGAACTTAATAGAATCATCTATCTCGTTATATCTTCCACCCCTAGCCAACGAATAAGCATAATATATCCTAGACTCCATCAGTTTGTCAGAGTCGTCGTTATGTGTGGACAGATAATCTATGACCTTTTTAAATGACCCAGTCGCTTCAGCCCACAGCTCAAGTTCCATATATGCGATCCCAAGATCAAAAAGCGTCTTGTAATCATCAGGGAGAAGGAGATCTTTTATTCTACTGTTAAAAAGCTCGACTATCCCTTTTGTCTCAACATTCTCCGCTGAGGAGATATTGTAATCATGCTCTGATGCCTTGCTATCCAAGTATTTTTCAAGGTCATGTATCATCTCATCTGTCGTCATGTCTATGGTGTCATGTTGATTTGTGGATTGTATGGAGTCCATGTTGTTCGAGAGCTTTATAACCTTTTCCATAAGGGCTTTGATCTCTGGGTTCCCTGGTTCGTCTTCTAGCAACTTAAAGAGCTTTTGGCTTGCCTTGTCATACAAGCCTTCAGACATCAATATTTCAGCCTCTTTAAAGCCATCCAATGCTTTGGAAGACAATTTAGTTTTTTTCTTTGAGTCTATGATCATCGTTTTCTGTTCTGATGAATCATCTATGCGAGCTTCAAACTCCTTCATCATCAGATCATGCTCTATCGCACCATGGTTTACCTGAGTGAAATCCTTTTTCTCAAGGTACCCTAATTCTTTATCCAGATCCTCTTTCACTGCCTGATCGAACTTCTGCTCTTCTATTTTTACCTTTTCTCTCTCGAATTTTAACATATCCTTGAGACTACCTCGTGTCATTATATTCGCACAACTAAATTCTTTCAAAAGGGCAGAGAGAAGAATGTATTCAAATGTATCTAAGTGTTTATTGATTTCTTTTGCGTTATCACCTCCAATTAAATCAATCCCGGTAATAAAAATACGAGGTTTTTCAGGTAAATTGCCAAGTTGAGCATTCGCAATTAACGTTGCAAATAACAATAGCATGAGTGAAATTATTTTCTTCATTTTAGTAAGATTTGACAGTTTGGTAATAGTTTTTGAATGCGGGCTTGTTCCTGGGCAGTAATCTGCGTTTTGGCGATACCTAGTTTTTTAAGTTTTTTCAATGCGCCTATTGTTTCAGGAAGGTACCCTATGGGATTAACATCGATGTATAGCTCTTCCAGTTGTGTTAAATCACCAATGGAAGCA
>JBAXXF010000122.1:0-4892 GCA_037128035.1 bacterium
ACTTTATTTATATTAATTTGCACACCCGCAAGTATTTTTTGTCAGGGAATAAATGACCTGGATACAGAGACCGGAACGGCAAAAATACATATAGCCGCCGCAAAAGATGACGTAAATGACATACAGTCCCTACTCGATCAAAATGCAGATATAAACAGACAGACCACATTTGAGAACAGAACAGCTGTCATGATAGCATGTGCGTCGGGCAGCTTAAAAGCCGCAAGATATCTAGCAGATAAAGGTGCTGATCTAAACCTGCAGGATGTCGACGGCAATACGGCCCTGCACCTGCTGGCACAGAACACGTTCTCTGACCCCAAAGAAGTAGCCAAGCTGGTTGACTACCTCATAGTAAAAAAAGGAGCCAACAAGGACCTACCTAATAACAAAGGTCTTTCGCCCGTAACGTACGCAATAATCTCTGAAGAAGTAGAAGTGATGAAAGCGTTCGGCTGCGACATAACAGAAACAGTGCACATCAATATCAGCAGTTCAAAGCAACTAAAAGAGATCTTGAACGCTTCCGGCACCAAACCAATAGTGAGAGAGGCGCTGTTCAGATTTCTGATAAGGGGATGGAACGAGAGCGAGTTCAAGAAACTAATACCCGGCGCACCGCTTATTGTTTCTGTGCTTTGGGCTGAAAACGCGACTTTCATAGAGAGCTTTGATCTTTTAACCCTTTACATAAAATATCTAAAGACCGTAATGCATGAAGACATCAACTCTGTAGGTCCAGGGAACAATACGGCCCTGCATATGGCCGCAGCCGCCGGTGTTCTGAATGTTGCTAAAGCACTTGTTGTAAATGGCATAGATACTGAAAAGAAAAACATAGACGGTCTGACGGCACAGGATGTAGCTAAAATGAACGGCAGAAAAGATGTAGAAAAATACTTGGAATCCGTAAAGCCACTAAAAACTTTACCTCAAAGGATAGCAGAGATCTTAGAAAAAGGGATAACGACATCCAACTTTGAACACCTGTTAAAGATGATGGCTGAATATATCCCCAACATCAAAGATGACAGAGGCTGTGCGATCATAAGTGAGGTAATGGAAGATATCTACATAGATGTAACCCTTTATAAGGACATCACAGAAGAAGAACGTATTGAATTACGAAAGCTCACTACAGCATTCCAGAAGAAGATAGACCTTTATTCTAGCTCCAAGGATTTTGGTGATCACATAAATCGTCTTGAACTTTATACGAGCTCTAAAGATCTAAATTCGGATGAGTTAATAGACCTAGCTCTGAACAAAATACTTAGCAAGACGGCAGGCTCTATTATGGTCAAAGATTTTTTGGCCTTGAATTCTGTTATAGCGCTGATAAATAACCCAACAAATTATCCAAGCGGCAAATATAAGGGGCAGACAGAACTATTGGACTATCTAAAGGGGCTGGCTGAGTTTGAAAAGAGCCTGACCAACCCTGGGGACGCTTTGTACAATACAAAGTACGTGCAGAAAAAATTCGAAGGGACCATCAAGGATATTAAGGACACAAAGGAGCTTTTGAAATGAAGAAGTTATTGATAGCGGCCCTATTTATATTGGCCTGCTCGCCTAAACAAGTTTTCTCCCAGGGGATAAATGACCTGAATGAAGACGGTGTTGCGTACATGCATCTTGCCGCTGTAAAGGGAGACCCCGCTATCATGGAACAATTACGTGTGAGGGGAGCAGACCTCAATATTAAAAGCAGTGATGAAAAGCTAACACCTTTTATGATAACCTGTATGCACCTAAAAGTCGCTGGAGCGAAATATCTAATAGCAAACAAAGTAAAGTTGAATGAGCAGGACGCAGATGGTCGCACAGGATTCCATCTTCTTGCCTTAAGTGACACAGATGAAGCGGCGCAGATAGCAACTGAAGCGTATAAGAACGGTGGCGACATCAACATAAAGGACAATCACGGCATAAAGGCTACAACGTACGCCGCTATGGCAAAGAACTCACGTTTTCTGAAAGCCGTAGGTATAACAACTGACCTTAAAAAGTTCCTAGAGACATTGGAAAAAGACCAACAGTCTGCCGTCATAATGATGGCCCTTAAAGACCAATCGATAGATAAAAAATATGCCGTGTTTGAGACACTGTTTCAGCGATGGGAAAAAGATAGCTTTGTATATAAGGCCATAGGGGTCAGACCTGCTCATTCCATAATCTGGCTGGCAAATTACATGGGTATAGACGATCTTGAGACCCTTGATCTTTATATTAAATACCTGGTCAATGTGAAAGGTGTGAACATAAATGATTCCGGTTTTACAAAAATGACAGCGCTACACCTTGCGGCAGAGATCTCAACCTTGAACGCTGTAAAAGCCCTTGTTGCAAATGGAGCAAACAAAGAAGCAAAGGATATTAATAACAGGACAGCTTTGGACGAAGCAAAAGCCAAAGGCAAAAAAGATATAGCTGATTATCTATTGGATGAGACCCCTCACCAAAAGATAGTGCGTATAACAGAGGCTGGAATAAAACTTTCTAACTTTGATGAGCTCTTGGACTCCATGTCTAAATATATATCAACTATACAAGATGAAAAGGACTGCATGGTCATGGATGTTACATTGGAGGATATTTATACGGACCCGACGTTATATACGGATATAAGTGCTGATCAACGCGATAAACTAAATGAACTGGCCAACGCCGTCCAGCAAAAAAGAAAGGCCATCTCTTCTCCGGCAAGCGCTAACGATGATCTTAACCGCCTTGAACAATACACAGGATCACAGAGTCTTAGATCAGAGGCATTAATAGACAAAGCTCTGGATGAGATACTTGGCAAAACTGTCGCAACTACCTGCGGAAAAGACTTTCTGGCTCTAGAGTCTGTCATGAAGCTGATAAATGACCCATCATTCTACCCAGGTGGAAAATTCAAGAGCGCGGCATTCCTGGATTGCTTGAAAGCCCTCTCAGATTTTAAAGAGAGCATAAGCAGCCCAATCCACCCTCTATATAATAAGACAGCTAATTTGAGCAAATTTGAGAAACTTAAAGCAGACATCAAGACACTTAAAACACTTATAGAATAGCTGCCCTTTTGCTTGACTAATGCAGTTAAATTGCGAGAAAAATGGTTCTATAGAATTCTCCGCTCGTTGCAGAAAGAAGAGGCTGGGATAATAGCTGGATTGGCAAAGTAACGGCCCTAATAATATATATTAGTCAAGATTGATTTTGAGTAGCGGACATGCTATAAAAAATTTACAATCTAATAAAGAGGGGGCCCTAATGAGACGTCTTTTTATCACAACACTTTTGATCTCTGTCAGTTTTTCGACGCTTTACGCACAACAGACACAAAACAATGGAAAATTTAGAGCAAAAACGGATGAATCAGGCAACACTACATACTACAAGGGTGATGCAGAGCTGGAAGGGAAAGTGGTCATTTGCGAGGTCACTACTTACAAAGTCAGTTCTTCAGATCCATACGCTGCCACCTACACTCAGGGTAACAATGAACCTGTAACTTCCTCATCTACATACTACTTTGATAAAGAAACGCTAGTTGATCTTAGGACAACATGTGGTGCTCTGGGCGCTGCTACAGAATATAATTTTTCGAATGGTAAAGCTAATGGCGCTTATGTTTATGATTTTTTTGCACATGGTGGAACTTGCGATAGTAAGACAAAGATCACTGGCTCATATAAGAACAATTTAAAGGACGGCGAGTGGCTCACAGAAGAGATAATGGACTGTGGTGGACTTGTCTCCTGGGGAAAATGGGGCCGCTGGTTGAATGGTTCTCATGACCAGATAACAAGAACAATTTACGACGACGGCAAAGTACTAGCCGGGCCTATTTCATATTACAACGAGTAGAAAACAGAGCTAACTAATCTCTGTCGCCGTAGTGATCTTTATGTTTCTCCGGCGGAGGAGCAGGCAGCTGTAGAGTTGCCTTTACGCCACCGTTGCAATCAAAGTATATCTTTTGCACAGGGTAAACGTCCTGAACATCATTGGCAGCAGGGCCTGATATAGGTGAGTAAACGTTGCTGGGACTTAATTCCTGCTTTATATCTATGTACCCCTTTGCTTGAAAAGAGTCGGCAGATATAGATACAGAATCCCAGTTAATGCTCATAACGTCAGAACTACTAAGGCCAGAGTACTGGTACTGTCCTGCTGGGTCCCAATTATTTATAACGCTGGTAACAAAGGGAACTGTTCCAGGCATCAATAAATTGTCCGTCAAAGAGCTAGGGCCTGCAGTAAATGTAACTGTATGATCTGCTGATGCATTGGTGGCTCCAGTAAAAACAATAGACAACGAATAGTCTATTGCCCCAAGATCATTTACGCCGCTAATACTACAACTTAACAATTTAAGATCATAAGCGATAGCATTAATGGTCAACTTTGGATTTTCATAATCTACGGGGGCTGCGGCTGGGTCAGGGGCCGGCTTAGCATTACCTATGGTTATCTGATCCGGAATATTTATATCCGGTAATTTACAGGATGATACCAGAGATGCTAAACCCAATATCATCACCCCGATCACAGCAACTAAATTAGTTCTCATAGACACACCTCCAAAACACTGTAAACGTACGTTAAAAAGCAAAATATGGTCCAAACCTCTGATCTGAAGAAGGACCTCTCAACCCTATGTATAGATTTTTCCCTAGACAGAAAGGTAAGCCAAAATCAGATAGAAGACTTTCAAGTTCGCTGGATGATCCAGTAGAATTTTTTCTAACATCGGAAAAAGTTTGCAGTGAAGTTGGAAATGAGAAGCTACTTTGTAGGCTGCAGACAACCCCTAGAACAAGAACTAAAAACAACCTGGCCATTCGATGCTGCCCCTGGCCCTTTCTAACTTTTCTATTGTTGCATCATACCATATACTGAAA
>JBAXXF010000123.1:0-4774 GCA_037128035.1 bacterium
GTTGCGGGGGGGCCATATGTAATAGTTGCCACCGATCCAGTGACACATATATTTGGTCAAGCAAATGTAACAAATCAGCCAGATGTCTGAGGCTAGGCCTGGTTTAGAGTTATCTGTTCTTCATGCCAAGACCTTTTAAGAAGTTCCTGATGAACTGGTCTCCGCATTCTCTGTAATTCTTGTGGTCTGGTCTTCTGAATATTGCAGTTAGCTCTGTTTTTGTAACTTCCATGCCCGCTAATTGAAAGGTCGCTAACATGTCTTCTTCTCTAAAGTTCATGGCAATTCGGATCTTTTTTAAGATCACATTGTTATTTAAAGGTGATGGTTTTTCAGTAGCTCCAGCCTTGTTCTCTGATACGCCTCTTTTGTTAATGATCAATCCATCAAGAAAAGCTTTCATGATGTCGTTACTGCACGACACTAAGTCTTTATCTCCCTCATGTTTCAAAAGAGAAGTAAGGTCCTGCCTGCTGATCTTGTGGCCGCCAAGCTCAAAGATCTCAAGCATTGTTGAGTCATTGATATTAAGCGCGTAGCGTACACTTCGTAATACATAATTATTGTCCATTTGTAACCTCTCCCCTAACTTAGCACCCTGTCTCTACCCATGCATTAAATCTTTCGACAAACTTGCCAGCCTTTACTTTTTGTTCAGAACTCATCTTGTCTCTTTCCTGTTGCATATAACTGGCATAGTTCCAGGCTGTAGCGTGCTCTTTTCTGTCTAGCGGTGTAAAGGCATTTGTCTGGTCTTTGACCCCATCCCAATTCTCATTTATTAGAAAGCCTAATTGCTTTAGTTCTGGGTTAAAGGAGGCATCCACTAGCATCCATTTATTGTTTATTAGTACGTCAATATAAAAGTGGTCCAGCATCGGAAAATCCTTACCCAGTAATGCCAGGTCTTCAGGGAATATTTTTAGGAACCTGTCGTCGTTCCATGTGAATTTATAAGAGAGATATTTTACTTTGAGGCCCATCTCCTCATACATCGTTCCCAGTAGATAGTGCTTAGGTGAGCAAGAACCGCGGTTTAACTTTAATATTGCAGTAGGCTCACTTCTCGGGTCCAAGAGCGTCTTTTCTATAATGTATGGAATGTTGCGGATCTTTTCAAATAGGGCGACCATGTGTCTTTTATATCACCCTTATAAAGGAAGGCAAGGGTCATAGAAAATATACTTGACTTTTATGTCTTTTAATCTGTATATTTGCCCTCGTCTTTTGGAGGGCTAACGTGAAAAAATATTTTTTACTAACAACTTTATTGTTCTTTTGCAGTTCGTTATCAGCACAGTTCTATTCTATTGAGGCCGTAAAATCGTACTATGATCAACAAGCAAAGAACTTCATGAGATCACACGGCATAGAAGAGACAGCTGATGATAAAGAAACACTTTTAGAGCAGGAGATATTAATAACCGCTGGAGATAAGACCTGCTTTGAAGAGAAAAAAGATGCTTTTGATAAGCATGAGTTTTTTATGTCCTGGGGTGCCAGCACCGTAGATAAAATAAATGATATAACCGCATTCTTGAAAAGGAAAGGCTACCTCACTAAATATGATTCAAAGAGGGCCTTTCTAGAAAGTGCGACCATCGCTTGCACAGAGGGCATCTATAATTGCATTACCTCTACAGTAGATTTTCAATATCTGGCAAAAAAGGAAAAACTGGATGCTTACGTTATTACCTTTAACGGGCATATGAGCAATCTTGTTAAGGATCCTGTGAGCAATAGGTATTATATAGTCGATTATTATTATGGTTCTGAGTTTGGTGAGGATCCAATTGTTCTTGATGGATTAAAGAAAGCAAAATATTTTCTTAGTATACCGCTTAACCCTTTATATGTTTTTGAACACATCTCTACCCAAGATAATTATTACAGATCTTTTATAGACCCTAGCAAGAGAGATAAAGCGCTTACGGAACTTTTTGGAACGATACTATTCTCTAAAGAATTTAAGACCCTACAGGCACAGTATAGCGTTGAATATGAAAAGCTTGCATCAGCTGTAGTTGCTGAGATGGCTTTGCAAGATGAGATGCAAGCCAATGGAGACAAAGCGGAAACGCTACTAGCAAACACCCTGGCAGCAGCAAAAAAAGGTAAGGAAGCGTATCAGGCTGCACTTGATGCACAAAAAAAGCTTGTGGATGATATAAAGGCATTGTCTGTTAAAATAGACGCTGCAAAAGCAAAAAGAAAGCTTGTTCAAAAAGGGCTTAAGGACATAGAAGCAAAAGTCCACGAGATGATAAAAACCCTTTCTCCTGAACTACTTTAGTTTGACGGTGTTTCAGTAAAGTTATGAACCCGTATAAGTCCCATATAATATCCATCTTTGTTGCAGTCAGCGGCATAAGCTGGCTGAACAGATCTTTCCCAGCTAGTTACAAGCCCCTTGTCCATCGCATAAACGAGCATTGTCAAAAAATCTGTTTCAACTAGTACATCACAAACGGAACCAGAAGTGGTTTTTATTTCAACGTTGGTAGCCTTGCTGCCTCCACAAAGTCTTGAACGCAAGGAAATGATCTTGCCGTCCCTACTTGTGATCCAACCACATGATTTGTGACCTTCATGTGCCCAAACAGATCCTGCTAGAAAAATAGAGATAGTTGCTAAAAGTAGATACTTCATAATGTGCCCTCCTAATTAGGCTGAATTAGTCTTTCTTTTTTATCCCTTTGATGACGATCTTTTCTGATGAGTTTGCAATATTAACAACGAATATAACCGGTGTTACATTAGACTGAAAGTTAACACTACTTAGGTTTACATGGTATCCACCGCCTGTCGCACATTTATCTTTGGAATAAATAGGGATCATAGCACCAAGAGCACGGCCTGCTTCGTCAAGGATGGTAACTGTAATTATAGGAGCAGAATTTGCGGTGTCTGGTGAGACTAGAGCGCTTATTCTATTGCTGCTTATGCAAGGATTATCATTTTTAGAAAAGGGATTTGGATATATTTTATTATTTCCATCTGCTGTTGCGCACGAGCCTTCAACGCAAACTAGGTCTTTTTCACATATCGTTGTGTTCTTCTTAGAGCAACAGTCGCTGTTCAATGCAGCGCGTTTTACACAAAGATTAAAGTTCAATGAAGATGGCACTACCTGACAGTTCTGAAAGTATACATCCCTAGAGACACATATTAGGCTGCTGCCTAGGCAATTCGGGTCAGTGTTAACGCCTTCATGGACGCATGGAGAACCTTCTCCTGCCCACGCATTAGCTGTAAGTACTGTGGCAAGAATAGCAATTGCGCCGATCAAATTTGTTATTTTCATTTTAAGGCCCCCTTGAATTGACGATTTGAGGCTTAATTATATGACGGATTACAGCACTTAAGTCAACCATTTTTTACAAGGGCTATGGTCGGTGAGAGCAAGAAATGAGCAGTTGTACGTTCCTTTTACAGTCTTTCTCTTTATCGTTTGACAATAAAATCAGCAACTTATGGCATGCAAGGCCTTGGCACAGGACTTGCTCATAACAAGGGTGAGGACAACTATGCGGGCCACTGTGAATAAAATATTTTTTGTGATCTCTATCCTGCTTAGCGCAGAATTATATTCAAGCGTGGACCTAAGACCTGAGTTCGGGCCTATTAGAGATCAAGGTGCCTTGGGTTTTTGCTATGCTTATGCTTCTGCGGACCTCCTTTCATATTGGCTAAATCAACATGGCTTTAGCGGTACCGACCAGGATACCGTTTGCGAAGAGAACATGGTCTCTGCTGTTGGATTAGCTGTCTCTGGGAACAAAGACAAAAGAGATGCTTTGATCAAAAAATTTAATGACTATCTAGCAACACCAAAAGCTTCTCCTGAACTTAGAGAAAAAATAATAGCAGCTAACAATGAATTGGATTATTTGGACGATCAGGGAGCCCAGGTATGGCAAAGTGTCATCGACGGTGTTATCAAGGATCATAAAATATTAAGACTAAGAAAACATATTATGAAAGAGCTGGCAGGGAAAGATCTTGAGAGCTTTATATTTAGTGTCAGCCTTGATAAAACTCCGTTAACTGAACTTCATGATGAACTATATGCTCTAGTGGAAAACTCTCCTGCCATGAAAAAGATGGCAGAAAGGCAGAACGAACTTAGTGAAGATCTACAAGGGTACTACAAAGAGCTTGGCGGTGCCATGCTATACGATGTGAAAGTTCAACTTCAAGAACCTGAAGGAGGGAACGCAAGTGAAACGCTGGATATGGCGTTGTCTAACGGTTTCTGTTTTGAAAGGGATCTGTCCTCCAATCAGTTGAATAGGGCTTTGTTTGGCAACTACTATGCTCCACTGCAGTCATCAGCATCTGAAGTAACCAATGATCCTATCCAGGAACTTTATAATAAGTCATGCAAGCCGTATGTGATCCCAGAGTCTCTTCGTCCAAAACCGGTCTTTTCCTACTATAAAGATTTTTCTTCCATCGATGAACAATTAAACAAGAGGATACCTGTTGAGATCACTTATAATGCCGATGTGTTTTATTACGGATACATGATGACATCTTCTTGGGATAAGTCAGGTCACTCTTCTGTGATAGTAGGCAAGTTAGACACTGGCGAATACATTATTAGGAATAGCTGGGGACCAGAGTCCTGCGAAAAGATATTGCCAGGATATATGGCGCTTACAGAGGAGCAAGTTTTGGAACTGGCAGCTAAGGACTCTGACGTAGGCAAAACCTGTTTTGGTCTACATAAAATAGAATCAAAATGTATAGCTCTACTCAAGGAGAGATATTC
>JBAXXF010000124.1:0-4732 GCA_037128035.1 bacterium
GTTCCTTTGCATAGTGAGAACACGTTCCGGCCAGCCGGTCATTTTGTCACAACCGTCTAGTAATTCCTGGGCGTACTCTGTTATCTTGAAGAACCACTGTTCTATCTCTTTTGTTGTTATAAGTTGACCACAGCGCCAACATTTACCGTCGTGGACCTGTTCATTGGCGAGGACGGTATTGCATTTTTCACACCAGTTGACAGTACTATTTTTCTTGTATGCAAGGCCCTTGTTCAACATCTGTACAAAGAACAATTGTTCCCACTTGTAGTAGTCCCTGTGGCAGGTTATGACTTCCCTGTCCCAATCGTACGCAAAGCCCAATACTTTTATTTGGCTGCGCATCTCATCTATGTTCTTGTATGTCCATTCTGCGGGATGGATGCCGTGCTTGATAGCGGCGTTCTCTGCAGGCAGACCAAAAGAATCCCAGCCAAAAGGATGCAGGACATTGAAGCCTCTCATTTTTTTGTATCTGGCAACAACGTCGCCGATTGAGTAGTTCCTTACATGGCCCATGTGGAGCTTTCCTGACGGGTATGGGAACATCTCAAGGCAATAATATTTTTTCTTTGAACTGTCTTCTGTGGCCTTGTCCACATTGGCTTTTAGCCATGCGGACTGCCATCTTTTTTCTATTTCACGAGGATTGTATTCTGTCATGGTCTAAAATCTATTACTACTATGGCAAACAGTAAAGTTTTTTTTGACAATTACTTCACTACTGACATTTTTCCACTAAAGACTTTTCCAATGATGCCTTTCTTGTAAAAAGGTAACTTGGCCTCATTCTCTGGTTTGTTCACATATATGCCGTGCATAGTATCTATGAAATCGTAGGTCTCTAATTTGGTTATTTCTCCAGCGTCGCAAAGACCCATCAGTACTATCTTTTCCATATTATCAGGGTCTAAAACAAGAGATTGAAGCAATGAAGCCCTATCCAGATATTCTGATTTATATTCATTTTCGTTAGGTGTGTCATTTGCCTGAGCCACTATATATTCCATGAGCTTAGGTTCACCATACAGTAGATCAGCCGCCTTATCTGTGATGTTAGGCTTGCTAGATCTAACGATGTCAGCGACCACTGCATCTACCATGGTCTCCATATCTTCAAACGCCATATCTTCGTCTCCAGCATCTTTAAGATAGGCAGATAGTGCCATTTTGAGCTTGGATACCCTTACTATCTTTTCATCGGAAACTTGCATCTTTTGTAGCTTATCTACTTCTAACATTATCAAGCTAAGCTCGACATTCTTGTTTATATCTACTTTGAGGGAAAGTTGTTCAACACATGATATTATACGCTGTATAAGGATAGCTCTTTCGTCACAGACTGTGTACCTATCGGCTGCTTTTTCTAACATCCGCTGGATCGGACCATCTTGATCAACGAGAAAATCAAAGTTATCTGGACTAACGTTACCTTTAGCTAATTCCTCCGTTATCTGATTTCCAACATCCAGTTCTAGTCCGGCATATTTAAAATTGAACTCAGAAGCAAACCTTCTTGTTTCTTTTTCTTGATCAGCACTGTTCAGGATCTCTGTTCTCAACACTCCTATGCCTATAGAGTCGTAATATGTAATACTGCCTACCTGGCCTTTTTTATTAAAGTTCAGAACTCTTTTAAGGAAACCTTTGCTGTTAAATTCCCTTGCCTTCACAGCAGGCCCGTTGGGCGGTGATATCACTATCTCATTAAGTATTTCCCCATTATATCCATACTGTACCAGTCTGTCCTGGTTGTTGATCTCATCAAAATATCTTGAGTAGCACAATCTCCCCTTGCTATCGTATGCATTGGTGACCAGCTCCGTTTCTGGAATAGAGAACGGGGAGTTCTCACCGGCGGCTACCTGCATCCTCATATACCCTGCAGGGATATCGTTAAATGTGTATGTTTGTGCCTTTAGATTAAAGGTAAGGACCATAGATCCTAGTATAAAAAGAACTCTGCTATATTTCATCGACCCTCCAATTGGGACGCAGTCTACAGTATCAAGTGTAATATTTACAAGTGAAAATAGTTATAAATCGTCAAAAAAAGACTCAGTGCAAAAATTGCACTGAGTCTTTGTATCTAACTAAATTACTTAGCTATTTCTTAGAATAGATAGAATATACCAAACTGCATATCGTATGCCATACGGAAACCGGAATTTACGCCAGCTCCACTTGCCCATCCAACGAAAGACATTGAAAAATGGACCAGATCAGCTACGACACCAAAGTCATCTGTTATTCTATATGCTGTTCTGCAACCAAAACCTAAGTTAAAGAAATCTATAGTCGTGCCTATGTTGCCAAAGCCGAATTTCATTCCAGCATCTGCTGTAGGACCAACGGCAAAGTCTTCTGACTTTGAGAATGTGAAATAGAACGGATAATCAAATGCAGCACCGATCTTTATCTGTGCCTTGTTCAATCCTCCAAAAGCGAAGCCCATTAGGCCGCTCCAATTTTCGCCCTTTCCAACTTTAACGTTCATTGAGAACTGTGTTCCGCCCCAGTTATGTATGTCTATTGTAGGACCTACGGTTGGTTCTATCCTCCATGAATCGTAGGAAGAAGAAGCAAACAAATTTGCTGCAGAAAGCATTCCAACTGCCATGAATGCAGCGACTGTCAAAAACTTTTTCATTTAAAAACCCCCTTGAAAGATCATTTATAGACGGAAATCTAACCTATTGAATAGATATGTCAATACCTAGTTTTACTATACCTATCTTGTGATCCATTTTGAATACTGTTTGGTCTCTCTATCTTTTGTCAGGAGCAGTGCTGGCGAGAATTTAAGGCCAAGATATGCAAAGTAAGGATCCATGGATAATTTTTTCTTTGAATAGATGTATCTACCAAAAAAATCGGAGATGTCCCAGTTGGACACCCTCATTAATTCAGTCATAATTACCTTATTGTCATATCCGTTATGAAGGATGTAGTTTTTCAGAGAGATGTTCTTCATAACTGTATCAAGGTTTGCCTTAAGACCGGAAGCCCTGATGGTCTCTATATCCATAGCCATCGCTATAAAGAACCCTCTCAGGTTCTCCATGGAATCCTCTCCTGTGGGTTTATAAGAACTATCGTAATTCAAATAGGTCTTAGAAAGATAAGCCAGGAACTCTTTCTCACTGATCACTCCAGAGCCAAGAAGGGTCATCAGCGAGTAATAATTAGTCACGCCCTCATGGAACCATTCCAGCTCCTCCTGCATATTCTCAGAGGGTTTAAAATAAGCTCCATTCCATATATGAAGATGTTCATGCGCGAGTAGCTTTAAGAATTCAGTATCCTTAATGTTAATGTTTTCAGGAAGTATATATACGATAGCGTTGTTATATTCAAAGCCAGCACCCTGCTTTACATTTTTTGCCTTTATGAACGTTATAGTCATAAAGTCAACAGGCATGAACCCCCAAATAGAGAATTGACGCTGTGCAACTGCCTTGTACACGTCAGAGATCTTTGATCTGTTATCCTTGCTCCAATCGCCTATGAATGAAAAATAATATTTTTTCTTCTCTATCCTTGTATCAGCCTCTCGCATCTCACCTGCAAGTATGACGCTGGACATTAACTTTTCCATGTCCTTTATCTCTATTTTCTTTCTATCTGCATTCAGGCTAGACATAAAATGGTCCAGGTCCTGTGTGGAAAATTTAACATAGACAGCTGGACTTATCCTTACATCCTTTGGGAAAACAGGCTTTAGGAATATCCTGTTACCGAAGACCAGTATGGCTTTCCCTATCCTGATGTTTGGGAGTTTGGCATTTGTATCTGAGAGTCCTTTGTACGCAGAGATCTTTGACTTATATGTCATAAAGAATTTATCGCTTACTGGTGTTATGCAGATCGAGGCTCTCTCTCTTGTGACCTTAAGATCTTTGTATTCTGTGTCCTGAGCTTTTACGTCAAAAATGGCCTCAGGATCATATTCAAAGCATGTTATTTTTCCGGGCTTAAAAGATGAGGCTTTTAGTTTAACTTCAACTATATTGGGCTTCAGCATGACCTCAAAGTTCAGTCCAGGGCTGAACTCTAAAGAATATGCGTTATGAGCCAAAAGGGAGATCAGTAATGCGCCTATAAAGGATCCTGTTCTATTTTTTAGCATCTTTCTTCTTGCTTGTTTTCCCAACTTTCTTTTTGTCTAGCTTCTTTTCTTCGACCTCTGGTGTGGCGGTAGCTGCGGTAGTCGTAGCAGTAGTACTTTGGCTTGCAGTTGGTTCTAGCATTGGCTTTGGTGGAATAGATGGGACTGTGGGTTTATTTGGGTCAGCTGCTATCAACTTTGAAGAGAGCTTTTCAAGTAGATCGAACTTCCTTGCGTCCCCTTTGCAATATTTTATTTCTTCAAACTCACTGGATTCATCAGCTATTAAAAGCGTCTTTGCCTTATCCTTTGCGGCCTCTACCCATATAAGAGTTCCATTGTTGACGTATGAATAAAGTGATTCATCCTTGGGGCCATTTTTACACGATGAGAGTTTTTTCTCTTTGACCGTGCAAAGTCTTATAACAAAACTTTTTTCATCAGTTCCGCATTTGTACCTTGGAGCTATCATACCGTCAGACTGGTTAATATCAGCTTTTTCCATCGTGAACTTTTCATCGTTCAAGACATTTATAAGCTCATCCCAAACACCCTTGAACTTATAGCTACTGGCCATAGATGTAAGTATATGCGTGTCCTGCTGAGCATTAAATACAGGCTCGC
>JBAXXF010000125.1:0-4705 GCA_037128035.1 bacterium
GATTTTAATTAAAATTAATTTAAAGTTGGATCTTTTGCGGTTTATGATGCGCATCACCAAGGATATGAAATATATCAACCTTAAAAGTTATGATTTTTTTTGCCTGTCGACAATTGAAATTGGCAGGATGGTGGGCGGGTGGCTCAAAGCGGGGGTGCTTTGAGGAATTAAAAATTTCCAGATCCTGATGTTCACGGATGTCAGGAGCGGAGGACAACCGGAGAGGTTCAGGCGCTGTATCCTTCTTTTGCTATGCGTAGTGCAAAAGAAAAAAGTATTGCAGCATAATGCACAATGGTTTAGCGCCGTAAACCAGAACGTCATTAACTGACATTGCAACAAGATCTATACCTATGGTGTCATGCTTATTTGCCATGAACGCTATTTTAAGTTTTGTCCCTACGCCGTCGGTAGAGGAAACAAGAAGTGGCTTTTTATATTTTGTAAAATCTATCCTGAAGAGAGCGGCAAAACCTCCGATGCTGCTGACTACTCCTTTTGTGTATGTAGACTTTACCTTGCCCTTGATCCTTGAAACGAATTCATTACCGCTGTCAATGCTAACGCCTGAGCTTTTATATGTTGTCATAGCCACTCACAATACCATAAGCTTAAATCATAGCAATACTTTTTGTTCCATGATATAAGAGCCCCGCTATGGCTAAAGATATACTAGTTGCGGGCGGTGCGGGATATATAGGATCACATACGGTCATGGAACTGGCCAAGGCCGGATATAACCCAATTATAGTGGATAATCTGTCGACCGGACATAAAAAGTCCGTGCTTGAAGGGACGTTCTACGAGTGTGACCTCGGGGACATCAAGGGCCTAAAGAAGATCTTCGCTAAACACAATATAGATGCCATAATGCATTTCAGTTCAAATTGTTACGTCGGTGAATCTGTCGTTAATCCTCATAAGTATTTCAAGAATAACGTTGGCAATACCTTATGCCTTTTAGACGCCATGCTGGAAGCCGATGTGAAGAAGATAATCCTCTCATCAACAGCCGCAACCTATGGAAATCCTTTAAAAACTCCGATCGATGAGAACCACCCACAGATACCGTGTAATCCGTATGGGTTATCCAAACTCTTTATAGAACAGATAATAAACACGTATGAGAAAGCTTACGGGATAAGACATATATATCTTAGATATTTCAACGCCGCTGGGGCGGATATGGAGTCGAAAATAGGAGAGGACCATTATCCAGAGACACACATCATCCCCTTGCTAATACAAGTCGCTCTGGGGATAAAGGACCAATTCACCATATTTGGCACCGATTACGACACAAAGGATGGGACCTGTATAAGAGATTACATACACGTTATGGACCTTGCCGATGCTCATATAAAGGCGATGAACTATCTTGATAAGGAAAAGAGCAGTGACGCCTTCAACCTAGGCTCATCACTTGGGTACAGCGTTAAAGAAATAATTGGAAGGGTAGAAGAGATAACAGGTAAAAAGATACCTATAGAGATATCAGAGAGAAGAGAGGGTGATCCGCCTATCTTGATATCTAGCTCAGAAAAAGCAAAAAGTGTTTTGGGATGGAATTCAAGGTACAGCCTAGACGAAATAATAGATTCCGCTTGGAAATGGCATAAGAAACACCCAAAGGGGTATGAAGATGTCAAATAGAGCCATTTTTTTAGACAGGGACGGGACGCTAATAATCGACTACGGTTATACCAAGGACCCTGCACGTGTTGACATAATGCCTGGTGTTTCTGAGGCTATCGATATGCTCATCGATGAAGGGTTCTTGCTTTTTGTAGTCACTAACCAATCTGGCATTGGAAGAAAGATGATGACCCTTGCAGACGTAGAAAAGGTTAACGATAAAATGCTTGCCTATATCGGTAGGGATAAAATAAAAGAAATCCTAATATGCCCTCATGCTCCCGAAGAGAAATGCCCATGCAGAAAACCTGGGACCAAACTTGTTGAGGAAGTTCAACAAAGATATAAGATAGATATGTCACATTCTTATTCCATTGGTGACAAGGACTGTGATAAAGAACTAGGACAAAAATTGGGCGGGACCGGGATAAAGATAGGGGAGAACGGGATAAACAACCTATTGGATGCAGCAAATATGATAATCAAGAGAGAAAAAAAATGAAATTTAAGACCTACAATTATAAAAAAACACCTGACTTCATTCAAATAGAGACGAACATCCTCTGTAATGCAAAGTGTGATTTTTGCACTCAGCATTTGGTAACGAGAAGACCTGTTCAGATGGAAGAAAGAGTATGGAAAAAGATAATAGATGACAGCAGAGGACTGGGGATAACTTATAGACCCTTTTTACTGAATGAGCCTTTTACTGATCCACGGATGATAGAGATCTGTAGGTACATAAAACAGGACAAGACGGCAAAGATAGAGTTCAACACGAATGCCGCATTACTGACCCCTGAGAAAACAGATGAATTGTTAAAGATAGGCGTTGATGCCATAAGGTTCAGCATAGATGGCTACTACGAGGATAAATATAAAGAGAGAAGAAAGGGTTTGGACTTTAAAACGGCCGTAAGCAATACGGAATATTTCTGTAAAAAAGCAAAAGACACAACGACATTCACTGAAGTTAGAATGATAGCGTTCCCTGGGTCAGAAGAAGAACAGCAACTTTTCTTGAAAAGATGGGAGCCTATAGCAAAAAAAGTATCAACGACCAGCCTATATAGATACCCATGGGAAGGACAGGAAGCTGTTATATATAAACCCTGTTTAAAGATAAGGAACGAGATGTTCTTCTATGTTGATGGGCGTGCAACACTTTGTTGCTGGGATACAAGTGAAAGAGCTGTAATAGGTGACGCAAAAGAGCAGAATGTCTTGGATATATGGAACGGTGAAGTTCTTTGCAAACACAGAGAACTCCTCGGACAAGGACAAAGGGATAAAATAATACTTTGTTCAAGATGCGATGCATATCAGAGCGTTAAGTTCGAAACAGAAGATTAAGAGATCTTTAATAATAACCGTTTTGCCGCCGTCTTGTATGTAAGGACATGCTCTTTCTTGAATTTACCCTTTTCTACAAGCATGGTCCCCAAACTTTCATAATCATTGATCTTTAATTTAATAAATTCGCGACAGACGGAGTTTTTTACTGAGTGTTCCCAAAACATTTCTAGATTATCCACAACATCGTTCAGGTCTTTTGGCTTTCGTTCTCCTGTTGCTGAAGAAGACCTCTTTAAATATTCATACCTGTACATATCCCAGGAAAGGGCCGTTATTTTCTTTGCACCGAATAGACCTGCCATGTAAACAAAGTCATCGAACTTAGCATCCCCTGATATTTTGGGTTTAGGCAGTGCATTAAATAGCTCGGACTTATATCCCTTGGTCCATCCCAAACTCGTAAATAAATGAAGGTCTATTATTTCTTCAGTTGAACATGATCCGCTAGGTTTACTACATATAAAATCTATGATCTTTTTACTAAGCATCTGCTCTTTTACTGTTATAAAAGAATTTTCTTTCTGAGATTCGTCTCCGTAGATGATGTCAAATCCCCACAGACATATATCCGCACCTGTTCCTGTCATTCTATTAACAAAAGATGAGACAAAGTCTGGACTTTTTATTCTGTCATCAGAATCTAAGCTGAGCACATAGTCACCGGCTCTTGAGCTGTTGATCACATAATTTTGTAATTCACTACGAGCCATCGCTATACCTGAATGTAAATGACCATTGATCAAAACGAAGCTGTCCGGGTCCTGTTCAAGATACTCTTCAATTATGTCTTTACCCAGGTCCGTAGAACTATCGTTATAGATTATGCACTTAATGTTCTTATATGTTTGCTCATCTATGGAAGAGAGGCTCTTTCTCAGGAACTCTTCACTATTATATACAGGCATTAATATGTAGACAGTTGGCCTGCTCATAAATCAAGTCTACTTCCCTGCCAACACGAGTCTGTAATATTGGAATTTTAGATATTCATCTGAGATCTTTCTGAATGTCTTAAAATTACGCCACCAGTCGTTAAGCTCTATTGGTTGAACATATGTGGCAAATGGGATTATCTGAACGTTATCGTTCTTAAATACCTTTCTGAAAAGGAATTCGGCCCTTTGCATATGGTATATCGAAGTTACTAAGACGATGTTCTTTATGTTGTTCTGTCGTGCAAATTCTTCAGAGATCTTTGCGTTCTCTAATGTTGTAGTAGATACACTGTCTATTTTTATCCTGTCTTTATCTGTGCTGTCCCAATGATATTTTTTTGCAAGCTTATCAAAATCAACTTTTGTATGCACCCCTGCAATAAGAAGAAGAGGAATGTTGCGACCCTTCATTAGTTCATATGCTGTCTCTATCCTTCCGTTACTGCCTGTAAGCACAACTATCATTTCCGGAACTATCTGTGGGACCTGCTGATTCTTTTGTATGTTATAGATCTCAGTCCCGTACTGTTGTATACCCATTGTTTCTAGTACTACGAAGGTTATAAGGATCAGGGCCAGGAAAAATAAGGAATAACTTCTGAGGATCTCTTTACTGCTCAACTTTGTTCACCTTTCCTTTCCACTTGTACAATCTGTTAAGAGCGTCCAGCGGTGTCATTTTATCAAGGTCAATACTAGCAAGTTCTTCTATAAATTCAATGTTATATTTTTCTTCAGGGGCATTTTGGGCAGCTTTGTCAAATAAAGAGAGCTGATTA
>JBAXXF010000126.1:0-4704 GCA_037128035.1 bacterium
GCCCCTAAATACATTGATCCAGCTATAAAGCTGTTAAATGAGGCTGGCCCCCAAATCCCTGGTAGCTCTAATAAGTTCAATTTAACTGAATTTAATAAGCTCAAAAGATGGGAGCTAGAGTTCCTTATAAGTTCAATTGAAACATCCAAAGATGAACTTGAACTAAAAAAACTGATTAAGTTACTTCTAGGGTTTGATAACTATACCGTTAAATATAGTACAGAGAATATGTATTATGATCGTGATACTCATACAGCAAAGACAGACCCCGGGACCATAATAGATCTAAATTTTGATATACAGACGGCAGATGTACTAAGGCTTGTAGTTAATAGTGAAGCGCTATCCGAGGGTACTAGAGATGATGCAGGCAAGGCACTTAACAATATCTTGTTTGACAAAGGCATATTGGACGGGATATATAGCGACGTTAGCAACCCAAAGAGATTTCAGCTGATAGATTATCTGTTAGATTTGGCCAAGGACAATACAAAGGACCTTTTGACCGAAGGACAAAAAAGTAAATACGAATTATGGATGAACACCTATAAGAACAGTCAAGAGCCGGCTAGTAATATAGATACTGCAAAGAGCTTTAAAGAGAGAGTAGCTGCCTATTTAAAGAGCAGTAATATCGACTGGAGCAAAGACCTAAAAGACAGCATTATGCTGGAGCTCGTTGAATCTGTAATAAAAAAATATGACAAGTTGGGAGCGGATGCTATTGATGTGTTGTTGAACGGTGACAAAGATGATCTAAGCGTTGCAGAATATCTCAGCAAAAAGGCTAAAGAGGGCGATGCTTACGCACAGTATAGGGTTGGCATTCTTGAACTGGTCTTGACCAACAACTTAGACAAAATGAAATTAACTTATGCATCTAAATACAAAGCATTTACAGAAGAAGCCGATAAATATGTTGTTAAGGTTGATTCTAATGATGAGCGTTTGGACAAGTTGGAAAAAGCTAGAAAATCAGTCATAGATGGTAGGTTTGAATTTGTACGCTAAAAGATACACGCCTATAATTTTGTTATGGTTCTCAGTGTTACTGAGTGTATCGGTATATGCTCAGACCAGTAAAAATACTGCTGTTGTGTCCTTTGTTGGATATGATGCGGAAGAGTTCAAACTGGAGCCAAAAAAATTCAAAGAGATCTTTACGTCAGAAGAGGGTGCATTTAGGGTCCCTCAAAAAAATTATTTCCCGATAGAGATGAGCGCAAATTTTCCTGCTGGCTTCACTAACAAGGTAGATGCCGCTATGGAGAAAATTGCATCCAGCGACAACCCCATATTGATCTTAGCCATAGCATCCCATGGCGAGTCAGGAGAATTGGCTAGAAAAGGCCAGTCCTCAATAAAATATGAAGTTCTGTTCAAGGAACTTCTTAAAAATAACCTAAAAAAGTATCCCAACACTCAAGTCCTGATCTTTTTAGAGTCATGTTACTCGGGCTCTGCAATACCGGTATTGAAAAAAATGTTCTCTGAATACAAGGTCAGCATCCACACACTTTCAGATGAAAACCATTCTGGGCTTGGATCATGCTTCTCTGCAGCTCTTAACTACTTAGGTAAACAGGATAAATACAAGTCAGCTGGGCTGGGGCTGACTCCCGAGGGCTATTACGTTTTGAAAAAAATAGTAGAGGAATCTGGGAAAGGTTATACTAAAGATGAATATGCCTCCACAGATTACTGGAGCAGCTTTGAAGAGGCTAAAACAGATAACATTAGCGTATCTGCAGCAGACATTGAGCAAGACGTTCTAGGTCTTTTGCATGAGCTCATGAAAAATGCCGACCGCAGTCGTTACTATTTTCTGAATTCAGAAAACTATGAAATAAATGATCATTATTTTGAGAAACTCATCGAATTTATTAAAGAAGACACACATGTCTATGATGACAAAGAACTGTTCAAAGTTCTCTATAAATACTACACCAATGCTAAGGGTGACAACAAGGACCCTTGGTTTGCGCTCTTAACTGACTATTATATAAACAAACTTAGGAAGATCCAATTAGATCCCGTGCCTTGTAAGCAACACGCCTATGATTTTATAAATTTTGGTTATGAAGAAGATGTATTGGCAGCGATCCTAATAGACGTCAAATTTTTCTTATGGACATCTTTTGTGGGTCACGTTGCAGGTCCTAAGCAGATCGATCAAATCATAAAAGCGTTGAATAAAGAGGAGTACAGGTGGAACTGGATAGTCATAAGAACATATAATGAGGTCAAAAGATCTCAACTTGAGATCTTAATTAGCTCAATTGAAAGATCCAGTGATGAAATAGCTTTAAAGAACCTAGTAAGGTTACTTTTAGAATTCGATAACTATTCTCTACTATACTACGCCAACGACTCCTCACACGATAAAGGTATCAAAACTAGTGTGAATTACAATAAACAAGTAGCGGCTTCATTAGACCTGATCATAAACAAAGTAGGGCTATCTTCTGATATTAAAGAATATGCAAAAAAAGCATTACTGCAATTGTCAGAAAAAATAGGTCCACAAGAAGAGATAACTGGCACTAAAGCTGATGCCAGAAATGCTGTTTTAAGGTTCATAAATGAAAGTGATTCGATCAATGATGATCTTGCTCTAGATAAATTCTTTGATGCAATATACGAAGAATCTGTAAGTCTGGATGGCAAACTCAGCCCACAGACACTTAGTGTGTTGTTTAGAGATGATGTTCTTGCATACATCGGCCAGGCCTCAAACCCAGAACTGTCGATATTGGCAGGCATTACAAAAGGAATGGTGGAGCTAGAAAAAACAAACGCCGATATTGCTGGCTTTAAGAATGCCAAAATAGAAGAGTTCAAAAAAGCTTACGAAGAAGTAAGAAGCGTGGTGAAAAAATAGAATGCTAAGAAATCTCATCGCCATATTGTTGTTCATTTCTTCCGTGGCCTCAGCGCAAACGGCACTCACGAGATATATCCCTAGCGGTGAATCTAACCCCTCGCAGGCTGCATATGAAATAGACAAGTTGCTAGGTCTGAATATGACACTTGAAACGACCAGCATTGTTAGCGGGGGAATTACGACCATAGTGCAGAAACTCCCAGCAAATAATAAATATGTAACTTATACTGCAACAGATCTTCCATCGGATGTCAGCATCTTTGATTTTCTGGTAGGAATAGTTCGCCCTGTGTCATCCAAAAAATTTATTGAAGCTGATGGCAAGAGCTATGTTATAGATACAGAAGAGGCTTTTTCTAATTCCTGGGGCCTTGCTGAGTATCTCAGGAACATGGACGGTATAGGAAATCAGCAGTTGAGGTACCTATCTCCATCTGAGGAGCTTGTCTCTAAACTAACTAATGCAAAAAAAGAAGACATCTTGGCAGCCATCAAACCTTATATCAAAGAAGAGAGGGTACTGACCTCTTTTATGGAGAGGCTAGACTATCTTCAAGAGACCTTGCCCCAAATAAAGGCTTTCAAGGACATACACCAGAATAGGGTATGGGACATGGAGCAGAAACCATTTGCTGATGAGATAACAACAGAACAATTGCTATCCCTCAACAACGAAGCAGAAAAATACCTTGATGAACTAGGTGTTAAATATCAGATCGATGCTTCTAAAAGATCATATTTGGAGTTGAAGAAAGGGTCACTGTCGATAAATCACGACCCCTCAATTGCAAAGAATGTTAAACTCTATTTAATAGAATCTGGGGCGGCAGCTAATGCTAAAATAGTCACGCCATATATTGATATTTTAAAAGATCCCGAGTTCCCAACTTACCTTAGTGCTATGAAAAAAGAGGGATACGTTGTTGTTCTGGACCCATCTATATTCGTATCCAAAGCTGGCGCATATTTTTCTGAACAAGATTATAATAGAATAATCGGGATATGGAAGAACCTTCCAAAGTCTTCCTTCGTCCATGAGTTCACTCATTTTGAATTTGCTATAATCCTCAAAAAGCTTAGACAGATCTTGGTAACTGTCAATTATGAAAGTTACTCTAGCGGCATCAAATTCACTTTACAAGATATCCTGGACGACCTTAAATTTAAGTATCCTGGCCTTGAAACTGCGCAGGCACAACTTGATGCACTAAAAATTGAGTATCCAATGCTGGGAGAAATATCAAAGCTATTCAAAGAGACTGGATTAGACCCTGAAAAGTCAGCTCTCAATGAGCTCCTAGCTGTGAGACATGAATTGAACGTGTTTGAAAAATATTACGGCTACCCCATTACCAATAAACAGACCCTGCATGCAAGAAGATATGCCATGGAAAATATCATCTATGAGCTTGGTAAGAACGCAACTACTCAAGCACTAATGACGGAAAAACAAAAGGAAACGTACATTTATGCACAAAAAGAACTCAAGAATATTATAGATCTTCTGGCTGAGTATGATTCATATAATAATGTTACTGTTGAAGAGCCAAAGATCACAGCCCCAGAAGATACTGACGGCAAGAACGCCATAGTCTTGTTGCTTGGTGATGGGACTTTAACTGACGATGTTACCATTTTAGAAAAGTTCTTTGACCTCATTTACCAAGAGTCTGAGACTATGAATGGCAAGCTGAGTCCACACACTTTAAGTGTCCTTTTTAGAGATGATGTGCTGGCTTACATGGATAAAGTAACAAAACACAACACTGGGATGATCCCTGACATAATTCTGCTTACTGAGCTGACAAAGGGGATAGTGG
>JBAXXF010000127.1:0-4673 GCA_037128035.1 bacterium
GCATCATACAAGGGCAATTTCACAGACATGGCCAAGATGTATATGCAACATAATAACTTCTTCACCACAACATATAAAGCGGCATATCTTGAAGCTCAAAAGCTGAACATAGAGAACTATATCTATCAAGACTACGCATATTTACGTACAGAAACAGATGTAAGAGAAAAAGCCGGAAAGATCTGTAATGCCACAGAAGGAGATTGTTTTGAAAAAGTATTCAAGCACGGAACAGCATACTTGGCTGAGTTAAAGCTTGATAAGAGCAACATACAAAAAACAGATGCTCAGATCAAACAAGAATTCGATGATTTTAAAGTCGCTGTAAATAAAGCAAGGGAAGTGTTTAATGAACAGCTTAGGAATACAAGACAAGATGGCAGTGAAAAATTAGAAACAGAAAGCGACTCCGATGGACCATATCTACAGCCAAGTGACTTTGCTACGCTTAAGGAATACTCCAAGGCCCTTTTAGCTTATTTTGCTACAGCAAAGGGACAGGAACAGATAGCTGACTATCAAAAACAAATAAGCTATCTAGCAAGCGAGTATCCAGCTGCTAGATTTATAATTCAAGGATTTAATTTGTATGATATTGCTGGCATCCCTGGAATGAGACAGCAATATTATGTAGATCCAGTAAAAGAAGCTGAAAAAGTTGCTGATATAAAAAACGTACAGGCCCATCATTCAGTCGCTTACGGAGAGACATTTGATAGCCCTGCTCAAGATAATATAGGGGCATATAAAAATGCTAATGCAGATCTCTTATATCCAGCACCAGATGTCTGCTCAATAATGACTGGTAGCGCAAGTACTTGCCAGGGACAGATCAAAACATGGATAGATGCGGCACAAGAAAAGATACTAGATTACGGAGAAGACCTTGCTGATAAGTATAGTGATTTTGCTTCTGAGAGCTCCACTAAAGAGTTAGAGAACTTTGCAGCAGAGCAAGTAGCAACCCTTTTAATGACGCAGCCGCTTAGTATAGCAAGAACTTTGGGTGGTTCAGGATACGCTGAATCAACGATACTGGTGAATTCTTCTAAGATAATAAAAACTGAAATAGCCAATATAAAAGCAGATAAAGAAAGACAAGAAAAGATCAATTCAATGTTTGCCTACGTAGGAATGGTGGCTGGCATTGTAATGATAGCCACAGGCGTAGGAAGTTGGGCAGGTGCAGCGATATTTGGTGCAATAGGCCCTACTATGCTCACCACCATATATGCCGTGAACATGGTGGCTATGGTCGGTATGGCGGTTAGCGCTTACCAACAAATTGGAGCGCTCTCAGGTATAAAAAAACAGATAGATATCATGTCTGCTACCGGCAATATAAAAGCGGCCGATCTTTCTAAGCTCACTGCACAACAGCAATCTATGACGCTGAGTACTTATATTACGATAGCCCTTATGCCGTTAGATATTCTTATGGTGCCTCAAATAGTCGGTTTCGTAGGTGCTTTGGCAAAAGGTGGCAGATATCTGGAGACTTTTGTTGCATTTGGAAAAGCAGAAGCTGTGGTGATGAAAGAGCTAGAGGCAATACACGGTGAGAAGAAAGTAACCAACTTTTGGTTCTATATGAAAATGTCAGGCAAATCGACGGAAGAAATAGCAGCGATGGCAAAAGATGAAGAGCTAATGAATGGTATATCCGATCTTTTAGATGCCCCGCTACATCGAAGAATATATAAAAAGATCAATAAAAAGATAAACACAATAACAGAAGCAGAAACCGCAAAAAAGGCAGCTGCTGCAGCAGACAAAAAGACCACAGCAACTACTAAGAGCACAAGTAATGACGTAAAAAAGACCACAAAAAATAATACAGAAGACCTAACTAAGAAGACAACAAATGAAACAGATAAGGCTCCTGTAGTCGGTAGTGGTGTGACATCTGCTTTAAAAACAGATTATGAAGGGGTCTTCAGCAAATTTGGGATTACAGACAGCGAGCAATCAAGAAAGACCTTGGACTATATGATGAATAATGCTTACACCAAAAAATTAACTCAGGAAGACATACTAGGCATGTCGAAAACTGATTTTATAGGCGAGTTCGGGCAAAGTGAGCGTAATTCTAAGTCAATATTCAAGCCAACAGCTACCGAATTCGATCTTGCTAAGATCAAAGCTAAATGGTCAGACAAACTTCCTAAGATAGAAGAGGCGTTAAAAGCCCCTATCTCTGCTACCGGTGAAGGGAATTGGATGAGATCAATAGGTCAGGCAGATATTATAAAGTGGCTGGATAAGTTTGGTACATTAAAAAAATCGACTATTTTCTCTACTGTGAAAATAGAAGGGCAAGAGATACAGATAGGTGACGCTGTATTAGAGAAGGCAAGACAGTATGCCTACGATATGACAAAGGGTAAGTTTGATTTCGAAGTAAAAGGTTATTTTGTTTATAAAGATGCAGGAACTACAAAAGAGATCACTGATTTCATGCCGGTAGAGAGCGTCTCTGTGTCATTCCCATCAAATGAAATGTTGGTTGGGACAAGCGTCCAATCCTCAAAAGCAAGTGCAGGCACAGGGGCAACACAATATACATATTTAAGAGGAGACCTTAATAAGGCTTTTGAAGAATCTATTTTTGGCGCAGTTGATAAGTCAGGAAAATACAAAGGACCAGGTGAGTTCCCTAAAAACATAGACGTCCATTCACACCCATATTACTCACCTTTCCAAAAAGCAGGATCAGGAGCGGACTACCGCAAAGATATGAGAGCAATAATAACCCCTGGCAAAGATAAGGATGATTTTAATTTATTATTTGTCAAAACTGACGTTAAAGACACAAAACTGACCGAGATCATCCCTATGACCGCAAAGAATTCTGAAGCAACAACTATTGCTAAAAAATACGATTTCAAGGCTGATGACCCATTATTGAGTGATGAGATCTTGGGAAAAAATATAACTTACAACAGCACTTTGAAAATGATCTCCGAACAAACTAAAAAGAACCCGATCCTTTTAGAATCCAACGGCGCATTGCTCTTCCATGGTTCTAACTCTTCTTCACTCCTTGCGTTCACCAAATATGGAAATTACGAAGGCCGTCTGCTACCAACTGGAAAATTATTGGAAGAAGGGAAAGTACCTTTTACCGGAGAAATAACTGTCGCCGCTGGAAAGTTCAATAAAGACAATCTTTCAACGACGTTCATTAACAATATGAAGACACCAGTGGACTATTCTGGAAGGGTTAACCCGTTGGCCAAAAAGTGGAATCCTGAGATCGGGAACAAAGAAGTGGAAGCTTATAATAGCGGCTTTAGGACTGAAGAGGCTAAAAAGAACATGGTGACTATAAATCAAAAGAGGATCGAAGAATGGCCTAAACTAACTACATCAGAAAAAGAATTGGTAGAAGAGCCATTCAGTGTCATATACGGGATAAAGACAAAACCAGGTGCAAACCGTCTTACTGCGGGAAGTATGAAACAAGAGGTAGGGATCTCAGGTGGTGTTGAGATAGACGAGATAAAATCCATATTCGTGCCTCAAAATAAAATAGATTTTGTTAAAGATATGTTGGCTAAAACTGGAAAAAGTACCGACATAAAGGTACTACCAATTGAAAAGCTAGACCCCTCATACATTAATCCATATAAGGTAGATATGAGCACAGGCACAGTCTCGCCTATCGGGTTCTAAAACGCGATATACAGCCTACTAATAAAAGTATGTAGGAGTGCACTGTTTAACTACGTAATATAGATCAGCCAACTTTTTACTAGACGTCTTAGCGCAAGCGCAAGAGTAGTACAGCCTCTTTGTTACAGTCTTTGAAGTAGTAGGAAGGTAGCATTCATAATCGCAATTAGCAGTAGCACTATAACGTGGCTTCAGCGCACAACTTCCAATGTAGTCTAGATTTGCAAGCTTTGTGCACGGTGCAGGAGCGCCGCCACTAACTTCGCTTAGTGTTTTATGATCGCCGTCAGTATAAGAAGTTGAAGTACCACAATCGTATACGTTGAATTTGGCGACTTTAGTATAGTTAGCCATATCCGTTCTGCAGTGCGCATAGAACTTATTGCTATCATCGGTAGCGGTAGCGGTAGTACCGGTAGGGGCGGCTATGACCTGACCCGCTGTTAACTGACCTTTAAACAATATGCAGTTATCGTCTTCCAAATTTTTAAGGTCCAGCGTTTTGTCGTTTGCATCAGCAGCGATGGCAGTCAGTGTTTTTGCTTTAGGAAGAGCTGCCTGTATTTTAGCGGCCTCAGCTAGAAAATGTGCCTTGTACTTTACTGGGCTTTTGGCCTGATCCATATCCTGCGGTTCCAACTGAGAACATTTTTGTCTCAAGGTCCTACAAGGAGCATAAGTTTTTGATAGGTCCAGAAGAGTCCCTCTTGCGCCACCCCAGGAATATGTATCATAAGGGTTGGCGTTAGTGACTACCGTTTGCATTTTTCCTAAGCATTCTATTTCTTGCGCTGTTAGGTCCACGCATGTTGATGTAGTGGTCGTGGCAACAGTTGTTGTTTGCACTGGTCGAGTGTAGTAGTAATTACTATCATCCCTGGCATACAAGTTCATCATCCCAGTCACTAGATAGAGAATAGAAACTGAAGCTAAAGCAAAAAAATGCTTTTTCATTAGGCCCTCCTAGATATGTTATGAAGAACAGACCTAAGTATTAT